>JAESQG010000301.1 GCA_016765265.1 Pseudomonadales bacterium
GAGGTAGAAGGGGCTAGCCTGTATCACTGAAATACAGATTTATCTGCCACATCCTCATCATGAACGATAACGTCTTTCGGGCCTTTTTGTGGAATGATTATGTTAAAGCAACTACCTACCCCAACCTCACTCTCTACCGATATCTCTCCAGCGTGTAAATCTATGAGTTCTTTGGTGATAGGTAAGCCTAAACCAGTGCTATCAACTTTCTTCTCTAGCCTATGATGCACTGTTTCAAATTTGTTAAATAGAGCCTCAAAATCCTCACACTTGATACCGATACCGGTGTCGCGGAAGGCAATATTAATGATATCCAGTGGAGTCTCATCACCACTGGGCAGGTCGATGGATACGCTTCCTTTTTCTGTATATTTTATGGAGTTGCTTAACAAATTCGTTATCACCTGCCGCATTCTATTCTCATCTGCCTCAATATAAACTGACTTTAGAGAGGCATTAGGTCTCTTCAGTTCTATAGAATGGTCGTCAGCCATGCCCTGGAGGTCGTCGCAAACATCGTCAATCAATGTCAGCACATTAAAACGCGTATAATACAATTTAACACTCTCTGCCTCCAATCTCGCCAAGTCTAGCAACTCACTGATCAAACGACTCATGTGTTGCGCGTTGCGATGAATCAACTCAAAATATTGGTTGTAGGCCTTCTGGTTTGTCTTTACCAGTTCCTTCTCGAGGCGATGGGTAAACCCCATTACGATGTTGAGCGGACTTTTCAATTCATGTGACATATTGGCTAAATGATTAGAGAAGCGAGTAATTTCCTGACGATATTGAGTAATCACATGGTTGCGCATACAAGCGCTACGAATACAGTGTTCCAACACTTGAGGAATAACATCATCAGAAATAATGAAGTCAACAGCCCCTGCTGCAAAAAGCCCAGCTGACAATTCCGCATCATATGTTTTAGTCATTACAATACAGGGACAAGATAAATTGCGTTGTTTTAACTCGGACAAAAAATCAAATGCAGTTTGACTACCCAGCTGGTATCCAATCAAACACACATCAAACTTCTCATTGACTAACCGGTTAATTGCTTCGTCCATATTGCTTGTTTGTTGTGTTTTGTAACACCCATGCTTAACCTGGCCTAAGTGAAACTCTAACAGTCTAAGATAGGCCGCATCGTAATCTAGAACCATCACGGAAATATGATTTTGAACAATGACTTTCGGTAAATCTAACATAATAGAGCGCACTCTTGCATTAGCTAAAATAGCCTCACCGTTTGCGAAAAAACAAAATCTGAATAATAAACGATTAGGCTACTATTTAAGCTATAGCATACAACTGCGTTCTCTTCATGATAACTAATTGTATCTGGCAAAATACCCGGGCGATGCTTCTATTCCTAACAATAAGCGCCTAATCAAATCCAACGCAATTGCAGCCGTCATCACCTGAAACATCTTACGCTCCCATCTAACAAGCAGACGCTGACTATACATCGCCTGATCGCTCCCCCAGGCTATCCATACGGTTCCAACAGGCTTGGCAACAGTTCCGCCGTCCGGACCCGCTACGCCCGAAACGGCGACTCCTACATCAGCCCCACTTATTTTCAGGCCACCATCAAGCATTTCTCTGACCACTTCCTCACTGACTGCACCGCAGGTTTGCAACACTTTAGCTGATACTCCGACTAGCTTCTCCTTCATCTCATTAGAGTAGGTGACAAAGCCTGCCTCAAAGACAGCGGAAGCGCCGGGTACCTCTGTGAGTGTCGAGGCAATTAAGCCTCCAGTACAAGACTCCACTGTCGTTACGCTTTTATTGTGTTCGGCCAAGAGGGCGACCACCTCTTTTTGCAAAGTAGTACTGCCCTCCCCCACCACGCAATCACCCACCAACGACAAAAGTTTATCTTTCCATTGCTGCTTGAGAGCTGCATGACTCTCATCGTAGGTAGTCAACTTTAATTCTAGAGTCGGTGCACCCGCTCTGAAACTGACGTCAACCTCCTTTGGCCAATCAGGAAAGGTATCAACAATAGTTTGTTGTAATGTTGACTCACCCAATCCAAAAAACTGCAATCGAGTGATCGAAGGCGCACTAGAATGGGGAAATCGTTTTTGCAGCAACGGAATAATTTCTTGGTCCAACATCACTCGCAGTTCACTGGGAACACCGGGCGTACAAATTATAAAACAGTCATTCCATACCACCGAAAATCCAACCGCACTGCCTAAAGCATTATCGATAATAACCGCCCCTTCGGGCAAGAAAGCTTGCTTTTTATTGGCCTCGTTTAGTGCAAGACCTCTAGCCTTACACCATTGATCTAAATGCTGCATTGCTTTTACATGCTCAACTATCGGTTTATCAATCAAATTACCCACTGCTTCAGCAGTCAAATCATCAATAGTGGGCCCCAGGCCGCCATTGACAATAATGACGTCGCTACTGCGTGATAAAACTTCCATCTCATCAATTAAGACGTCTATTTCATCACCAATAGTGACTTTTCTAAACAGAGTCAAACCCACAGAGGAGAGCTTCTCAGCCATCATCGCTGAATTAGAATCAATCGTAACACCGCTCATAAGTTCATTGCCTGTTAAAAGCACTTGAACCTTGATAGCCGATTGGTGGATTGTTGTTTCCTTCATCGCTAATTACCCTTATCTGTGACCTAAACAAATTAATCGTTTCAATAAGAGCATCTAATCACTAAAATCCACTGGCAATCAACTAAAAAACGAACAGAGGCGAGCGACTGATGAAAGGCCTATGGCTAGAGAATGGAGATATCCAACTGCGTACTGATTTAGATACCCCTGTCGCCGGACCCAACGAAGCACTGATAAAAGTTTTTTACAGCGGAATTTGCAGCACCGATACGGGATTAATCAGTGGGCTCTACGACTTCTGCGGCATACCAGGACATGAATTTGTCGGTATAGTGGAGTCTGGCCCTCGTGACTTAATCGGCAAACGAGTAGCTGGAGAAATCAATATTGCTTGTGGCGAATGTCACAGCTGTCGAACTGTCGGGAAAAAACATTGCTCTCAGCGAAAGGTGTTAGGCATCAGAGAGCATCCAGGTGCTTTCGCAGAATATGTGACTTTGCCTGTGGAGAACCTACACGTCGTACCCCAGATGATTAGTTCTGATGTGGCCACCTTTATCGAACCCCTAGCAGCCGCTTTCGATATCATTGAGAAAGTGGATATCACTCCTGAACTGCACACCGTCATTATCGGTGATGGAAAATTGGGACAACTTATCGCACGAGTGATAAAAACCAAGACAGACAATTTTGTAGTGCTAGGACGATATCCAGAAAAACTCTCTCGTCTACCCAGCGACATCGATAGTACACACCAATCAGACGAACTTGACCCGCAATACTTTGACATTGTTATTGAGTGTACGGGTAACGCTTCAGGTTTTGATACCGCATTAAAATTGATAAAGCCCGGAGGGAAATTGATTCTAAAGAGCACCTATTCTACCCCATTATCACTAGATGCTACGGTATTAGTGGTGAACGAAATTCAGGTTATTGGTTCACGGTGCGGCCCCTTTGAGCGCGCAATAGAATACTTGCAAGATGAGAGTAATGCTGCCGATATCGCTACACTAATCGATAGGGAATTTACCTTAACTGATGGCGTAGCGGCCTTCGAACACCTTAAGCACACCCGTACTCAAAACAAGCATTGTCTAAAGTTAGTTCTCGATATCACGGGTTAAAGGATCTTGAAAGAAATGGAAAAACGCTGCTCATGGCCGGGAGAAACTCCACTCTATATTGAATACCACGATCTCGAGTGGGGGGTACCCATTCATGAGGATAGATTGCTGTTTGAATTCATTTGTCTAGAAGGACAACAAGCTGGACTAAGCTGGATAACCGTACTAAAAAAACGCGAGCATTACCGTAAAGCATTTAAAAATTTCGAGCCCATAAAAGTCGCCCGAATGAAAGACGAAACTATCGAAAAACTTTTACTCGATACCAACCTTATTCGCAATCGCCTCAAGCTCTACTCAATCCGGAGTAACGCGCTCGCATTTTTAGCAGTGCAAAAAGAATTTAACACTTTTGACCACTATATTTGGTCTCTTGTAGAAGGTGAAACTAAACAAAACCGCTGGAAAACATTGAAAAAAATTCCCGCCAGCACCACCGAAAGCGATGCTATGGCGAAAGACTTGAAAAAACGTGGATTTAAATTTATCGGAAGCACCATCTGTTATGCGTTTATGCAAGCGGCAGGACTGGTTAACGATCACGTTGTTAGTTGCTACCGGCATGGAGAACTTGATGGGAGGTGTTAACGCTCTGCTCCTCATCCTTTCTGATGACTTATTTGCCTTCGATTTTAGGGGTATAGTGACGTCAAAATATAGCTGTTTTTAAACTTTGCTACTATTTTAGTCCGTTACCCTGTAATTGAGTGACGTGCTGAGGGTTGTTATATTTTATCTGGTGGCAGACATTTTCTTCACCAGCCATACTAAGAATCAATTTTACAATCGCTTGATTTTCAACATGGTGTTGAACCCCGGAAACAAAAACCTTGTCTATCTTTAGGCACTTGGTAGGGAGGGTTCCAAGATAGCGTAGAGATGAGAACCCTGTACCGAAATCATCAATTATAGTGCTGCCCCCAATTCCCTCAAGGCGATGAATCGTCACGCTACAGCTCTGCGGATTTACCATCAGCACTGATTCTGTTATTTCTAATTAAACATTGATAAACCCCCAGCTCAGCTGGGGTGACTCGCATAGGTTTGACCGAGGCTACGGTCAATGTAACTTCTTTGCTCGACTAAAAGTAAAGAGGAAACACCTATGCGAGAGTACAAGAGTTTGTCCCATACTCGTTGGGATTGTAAATACCATGTGGTATTTATTCCAAAGAGAAGGCAAAAGTTGATCTACGGAGCAATAAGAAAACATTTAGGAGCGACATTTCACGAATTAGCTAAGCGCAAAGGGATAGTTATAGAGGAGGGGCATTTAAAGAGAGACCATGTTCACATGTGTACAAGTGTGCCTCCAAAGTATGCGGTAGCAAATGTAGTGGGCTATTTGAAGGGCAAAAGTGCGATATCAATAGCACGAAAATTTCGTGGTAGACAACGAAATTTCAATGGTGAGAGTTTTTGGGCGCGAGGCCATTTCGTGTCTACAGTAGGATTAGATGAAGAAATAGTTCTAGAGTACATCAGGAATCAGGAAAAAGAGGATGAACATCGAGATCAATTAAGGCTAGGAGTATGAGGGAGCGCCTTGGGCGCTTACTTGAGCCCTTTGAGGGCGTAGTCTAATAAGCCTCCGGCTTTGCCGGAGGTAATTTAACTAACGAAGTACAACATTACAGATTCTGATGTATTTATTAGGCCACAATAATTAAGCTTTTAGCGAATCAATTGGGTTTTGAGTACAGAATATTTGATCTTTCGGACGAAGCGAATGTTATTCGTAATATCTCAGGAATAAATCTAATTCTTAATTGTGCGGGTCCATTTTCTCGGGCTGTAAAGATTATTTTAGATGCTTGTTTTTCGGTTAAGCTTAAACAATCAATACCCCGTGGTGAGCCCCTGAAGCTCGGGAGCCCGGCGAGGGATTGGCGGCTTTGTTTAAACGGTTATAGGATAGTGAAAATGGAAAAAGCTGCACTGAACAACCAGTAGGACAGAGTTTAAAACACGCCGTCAATGGCAACTGAATAAATGGCACTGTGACTACCAGGGTCTGAGAGGAAGAAACCAATAGTCTCGCCAAAATTTTCGTAATGAACTATCTCTGCCTTTGCTCGTAGATTGTTATTGATCCAATAGTTGGCGCCTAGGGTATAGGAACGAGATTTTGATAATACCCCAGAGTCTCGTAGAAGATTAAAGAGGACACTGCCAGCAGTCCCGCCAATCCCACTTGTGACGCGATCGGACATGGCTTTGACGTCTCTTTTTGTACGATCTGAGGTAACCATACTACCTATTGCAAAATAGGGCATCCATTGCCTAATCCGAAGACCATAGAGTACATAGCCAGAGGGACCTAAAGGATTTAAGTAGCCTTTAATATCAACCACACCATACTCTGCTAGCAACAAAGAACTCCCATTATCATATTTGAAAGCGATATTTACGTACTCTGCTGACCAATATTCAGGAGAATAGAGTTCGCTGATTAAGAGATTTTCGGGGTCAGCTGCTAAAACCTGATCAATGATTCCAAAGGCTATTGAAAGGGTTTCAACTCCTGGGCAATCCACCGAAGAGAGATCAAATTCCGAGCCTGCTAATACATCTCCTATAAAGGTTATTACAGATGATTCGTCGCAGGGTTTGTTTGGAGTGAAGCTGCCGTTGGATCTGAGGTAGCTTAAGTGGATCTGAAAATCATGAAAGTTATAGTCAAAGGAGGTACCAATGGTGTCGGTAGTTTTCATGATAGCATCAATCAATGCGGACACAGAGCTAATTGCGCTTCCAGCATAAACTGTTGCTTGTGCATAACCTATTCCTAAATCAAACTGGTGTGTAAGTGTCGCCCCTTCGTACCCTGAAACCGGAAGGTTGTAGATTTCCACTGGGGTGCGAACCCACGGGTATGTGTAGCCCACTTCAAGAGACTCAGACAGCAAGAAAAAGGGTATTCTGAGCCGGCCGGCTTTAATGGAGGTGTTAGCTGACAATTTGTAGCTGAAATAGGCCCACTCTGTTTTTACCGTATGGTTGATATCGTAACCCACCGTTGTCATCTGGTGAGTATACCTTGTTTTATCGTTAATAACGGCGTCCAGCTGTAGACCAACTATGGAGTCGGATTGAAAATTNGGTTCGTCTCCTATCTCCTGGTTATCATTTATGAGGCGTAGCAGGGCTTTGTCGTCGGCAGTGGCGACGCCAGCAGAAAAGAATCCGCGAAACTGAACCGTGCGCTGCCGTTTTTGTATTTTTCTCAGGGATTGCTTAGCCTTCTGTTTATTTCTTTTAATTTCATTTTCCAATTTTTCAAGTTGTAACTTGAGTTCCTGTATCTGCAATGCTTGTCTTTTTTGGTCAGCAGCGGATGCGGTATTGATAAAGGATATTGATAAAATCAATAGGCAGCTCAAACAGAAAAAAAGTGCCCCTTTTTTTTTGTGAATTAAAAGTGTCATATTTATGCTCACTAGATTCTGGATTATATTTTCAGTCAGCGTATATTCAAGGTGCCGTTAGTATTACTTTCACGTCACTGTTAACATCCTTTATATCGATGTATCCAATTTGATTCGGTTCTTCAATTATCATATCGATGACATCTTCTGCAGACTCGGCAATGGAGGGCGGTATTCCTTTTCCCGTAAATATTAATCGTGACCAATAGGCTTTCATTTGCATGGGAGATTTCTTTGTCACTGCCTTATAAAATGTATTTCTTATCTTTTCGCCACTCAGGATGTCTATTGGCTTTAGGTGGACGCCTTTGAGCCGATTGGTTTTCGCTAAGAATAACGCAGATATTTCATCGGTGGTGGCTGAAGTTAAAGGGCTATTTTGACTAACGATAACGGCAATGTCGGCGTAACTCTTAACACTGAGTAAAAGTACTATTCCAACGCTGGTAATAAAAGCACGTAGTACAAGGCGCATAAGTGATCCTTTACGGTAGCGCAGTGGTGGCAAAACAACTAATCCTATCCCAATGAATGTAGTTGTTTCCCTATTGTTGTCAATAACTCGCAGTACTCTCTTGTTTGTTTTTCATGAAAGTTCATGAGCTATCCATGCCGAGGAGGGTTAAACTAAATTTGACCAATCGATAGGTATAATATAGCCAGGCTTGAGCCCCATTTTTAATCTTACCCGCAGCCAAGAAAGTGATAATTTGGGTGAACAAGAACCGTTAAAACCCCCATATTGGCCTGAGATCAGCGTCCAATCAAGATCGCTGCACAGTAGAACGCAGCCTTCCGTGGCTAACCATTTTCCCTTAGCCTCACCATTTTCTCGGAATCACAGAACTCATCCTGACTGCCTAAGGGATCAAAAAGAGAATTCAAACATTCCGAGGTTCCACAATTCATTCTTTTAGCGACACGTCCATTAACTTAGGGATAATTCACCATGATGCGGTGCGGCATACTGGTATTGCTCTGATAAAAATTTGTTT
>JAESQG010000302.1 GCA_016765265.1 Pseudomonadales bacterium
ATCGCGCTCCTGAATATGTCGCCGATCTTCTCTCAGGTGTATAGTAATTCCATCAGCTCCCGCCTCTTCCGCATCCAACGCTGCCTGCACTGGATCGGGATAGCGCGTGCCGCGTGCTTGTCGCAACGTTGCTACATGATCTACATTCACACCTAACAGCAATCGATTCACAAGGGTCACTTTTTTCTCCTACTATTTCTACCCTACTATTTCTACCTTACCGTGTTCCCATACCGTTCCCCCATACTATGACTCCTCATTTGGGAGTGCCTAGCTCTGGGGCTCCGTATTCGGGCCTAAAAACAACTTACGACTTTCCAACGGTTTTCCACCTAGATGGGGTGCTAACGCCAAGCGCATTAACCTTTTTGCATCTTTCAATATCGTCTCATTATCGTAACAGCGCTTGGACAGAGATAACAAGCTTTGACCACTAAAACACAGACCCATCCAATCTACAGGGACAATCCCTTCCACCCACTCAAACCCGTGCTGATCATCAAATCGATAAGTGCCGTCTGATTTAATGACGGTCACACCATCCGCTTCGCGATCTAAACACAGGCCATAACCCAGCTCTTCTAACAGGCCCAATTCAAATTGTCGCAGCTGAGTTTCGATATGATATCGAACCTTAAACTCTCGGCGGCTATCGATGCCATCATCGCATATCGGATCTTCTGACAGCTTGCCTAGGGTTTGTTGGTAGGTATCGAATAATCCAGGATGGCCAACGAACCGATGTGTAAGACGAACAATTAGTTCATTGAGATACATTCCGCTTAATAGCGCTTTTCCACCTAGTGGATAGGGGGTTTCACCAAGATCCACATCCCGCACTGACTTCAGGTCCGACTTCCCTTTCCAGCTCACCAATACTAGCCGAAAGGGTTGTAAGGCCGCACGCCAGGGACTTTTTGCCCGTCGCGCTCCATTAGCTACGGCACTCACACGACCATAATCTTGTGTAAAAAAATCAACTATTGCGCTGGTATCTCGGTAGGGTCGAGAATGAAGGATATAAGCCGGCTGGAGATCTACTTTCGAATCCATCAGAGACTCTCTAACGGACGTGGGTGCTGCACATTAGATATCGTCATAGCCGAGGCTGCGTAACGCCCTATCATCATCAGCCCATCCACTTTTGACTTTGGCCCACAGTCTGAGCATCACTTTTGAGTCTAATAGAACCTCCATATCCTTTCGCGCCTCTGTGCCGATGGACTTTAAACGTGCCCCGTTCTTACCAATAACAATTCGCTTTTGACCTTCTCTTTCTACCAATATCAACGCGTTGATATGCCATACTTTACCCGTTTGCTTAAACTCTTCGATTTCGACGGTTAAGGCGTAAGGTAGTTCTTGACCTAGTTGTCGCATGACCTTCTCACGAATCATTTCAGCCACCATAAATCGTTCTGAACGATCGGTTACTTGATCTTCAGGAAAGAGATGCGGCCCCTGGGGCAACTCCTCTACAATAAGGTTTTCTAGCTTTTCAATGTTAGTACCCTCTAGGGCAGAGATAGGAATGATCTCTTTAAATGAGTGTTTTTTTGCGAGGAATTCAATGTGCGGCAACAAGGTATTTTTTTCTTTGATCCAGTCAACTTTGTTGACTACTAGCATCACAGGACAAGGCAAATTCTGTACTTTATCGAGAACCATTTCATCATCGTCGGTCCATTCAATTCTATCTACTACAAAAATCACTACATCCACATCCTGCAAAGCGCTGTGTGCCACACGGTTCATATAGCGATTAATCGCCTTCGGCGCATTTTTGTGGAGCCCAGGCGTATCCACATAGGCCGTTTGCACACTTCCCTCTGTTTTGATACCCAAAATTTGGTGGCGCGTTGTTTGAGGCTTACGTGAGGTAATGCTAATTTTCTGTTTTAGAATATGGTTCAACAATGTCGACTTACCTACATTGGGTCGCCCGACAATAGCAACATAACCACTTTTGGAAACATCATCTGTCATTTTTATTCACACCACCGTCTTCACTCGTTTGTTTTACACTTTCCTTTTCCCTGGACAGTTGCTCCTTCAAGTTAACCATCATATCACCAGCCGCCATTTGCTCTGCTTTACGCCGACTTTCACCTTGCCCCTGGGATATCAACTCCCCATCCTTTACACTGCAAGCCACAGTGAAAGTCTGATCATGTGCTAACCCCACAATGCCCACAACCTTGTATTCGGGTAAGGGTATTTTTCTCCCCTGCAAAAACTCCTGCAGCACGCTTTTAGGATCCTTTCCCGTATCATCGAGACTTAATTTCTCAAGTCGAGAGTGGTACCAGTGCAAGATTTTTTCGCGACAATGATCAAATCCGGAATCCTCATAAATTGCACCCACAATTGCTTCAAACACATCAGCCAATATTGAATCTCGCCTAAAGCCACCGCTTTTGAGCTCACCAGATCCCATACTTAAATAGTCACCCAATTCAAATTCCCTTGAAATTTCCGCGAGGGTTTTTCCTTGAACTAATTTAGCGCGCAAACGACTTAATTGGCCTTCAGTGGCTCCGGGGAATTGATGGTATAGGGCATCAGCAACGACAAAATTAACGATGGAATCTCCTAAAAATTCCAGCCTTTCGTAGTTACTTTGACCACTAAAACTGCGGTGGGTAAGCGCCATTTTCAACAGTTTGAGATCATTAAACTCATAACCCAATCGCCGCATTAATCGCGGTAATGTATCAGTCGGCACCCACGTTGGCCTCTATGTGATCATTAAAATGAACGATTCCATCCATATGACCAAAGAGAGGGACTCTGACTTCATACTCAATTCGAACGGTTAAAATGCTTTTTTTCTTCGAAATTTTAATATCATCCCGAACCATGGTAGTAATGCTATTCATACTCATCCGTTTCATAATCGTGAGTTTTATCTCTTTCTTGGACTTTTTGAGAGTATCTATCTCTTCCTCAATGTTGCTGAGAACCCGCTTAATAGCAAAATGGTCCATATAAACGGGGAAAAATTTAAAAAACACGATCGCGTATCCACCGATCATGATAATAATGATTAAAATAGCCCACCCAGATAAGCCTTCTTGCTTCTTAGCAAACAGTTTATTAGATGATGGTTTCTGAAAGGGTGAACGGACCAATTTAGAGGTATTTTGATCCTCAGCTATTAAGGAATTATCAGCAGTGGTATCTAAGCTATACCCTTGTTGCATACTCGACAAATTCATCAGATCACCCTGTTATTTCAATTTTTGACTTAACCCAAGGAACAACTTAACCATCACTCGACTAATCCATTGCGATGAAAACTAGGTATGATGTTCGGTTTATGCATCCAGATTGCAAATGCTTTACCCACCACATTGTGGTCAGGTACAAACCCCCACACCCTGCTATCTCGACTATTATCCCGATTATCCCCTAACATAAAATAGTGCCCTTCCGGAACAATCCATTCACCCCCAAAACGCCCAGGGCCAAAATCCGTCCACATGTTATGTTCCACACGGGTTTTCTCGCCCTCCAAAGTCGTGCCATCGAGTACCTCCTCATAGACTAAGACGGGGATGTGGCCGCTCAATTTGGCCACAACTTTACGCTCAACTTTTTTACCATTTATTGATAATTGATTGTTTTGGTATCTAACCGTGTCCCCTGGTAACCCTATGACTCTCTTAATATAGTTTATTCTCGGGTTTTCTGGGTACTTGAATACCATGATATCACCACGCTCGGGAGAACCAAGAGTGAGTATCTTGGTTCCGATAACAGGTAAGCGAAGCCCATAATGAAATTTATTAACCAGAATGTAATCACCTACCTCTAAAGTAGGCAACATTGACCCCGATGGAATGGTAAAGGGTTCCACTAGAAATGAACGAAGCAATAGCACTACAAAAAATACGGGGAAAAAGGATTTCGGATATTCGATCAAAACCGGTTCTCGGCGTAATTTGTCAATAACCGCTTGATCGCACTTTTCTCCCAGCTCCATCTGGTATGCATCTACCGCTTTTTTTCGCTTTGGTTGAAACCAGAAAAGATCAAGCAAACTCACAAAACCTGTTACACCAACAACAACTACCAACACTAGTGAAAAGTCAATATCCATAAAACCTACTATTTTTTGCCCGTTTTTTGTTGGAGAGATGACAAACTATACGTTAAAAGGTTAAAGCTACAAAAAAATATTTCTCAATTACCTATATCTCATTCTCGCGAAATATTGCAAGCTCCCCCCCTTCTCTATTTGTCTACCTTAAGTACAGCCAAAAACGCTTCCTGGGGTATTTCCACGCTTCCCACTTGTTTCATTCGCTTTTTACCCGCTTTCTGCTTTTCTAACAACTTACGCTTTCGTGATACGTCACCACCATAGCACTTTGCCGTTACATTCTTACGTAACGCTTTTACCGTTTCCCGAGAAATGACTTTGGTACCTATGGCTGCCTGTATGGCCACATCAAACATTTGCCGAGGAATAATTTCTTTCATTTTCTCAACAACAGATCGGCCACGACTAATGGATTGGTCCCGGTGACAGATCATCGCCAGCGCATCCACTTTATCACCATTAATAAGTATATCTACCCGCACCAAACTTGCTGTTTGAAACCTGACAAAATGGTAATCCAGTGACGCATAGCCTCGGCTAGTGGACTTCAAACGATCAAAGAAGTCTAGCACCACTTCACTCAAGGGTATTTCATAATTGAGCGATACCTGAGAACCCGCATATTGCATATTCTTTTGCACACCTCGTCGCTCTACACACAAGGTGATAACACTTCCCAAATACTCCTGCGGCACCAATATATTAACTAATGCTATGGGCTCACGCATTTCATCAATCTTATTAATAACTGGCAACTTAGACGGGCTATCCACAAGAGTCACGCTACCATCGGTATGAGCCACTTCATAAACCACTGTCGGTGCAGTGGTAATAAGATCTAAATCATACTCCCGCTCCAAGCGTTCTTGGATAATCTCCATATGCAGCAAACCCAGAAATCCACAGCGGAATCCAAACCCCAGCGCATCGGAAGTTTCAGGCTCATAAAAAAGTGAGGCATCATTTAAGGTTAACTTCCCCAGGGCTTCTCTGAAACTCTCGTAGTCGTCGGAGCTGACGGGAAATAGCCCAGCATAGACTTGCGGTTGAACTTTTTTAAATCCAGCTAAGGCATCTACGTCAGCGGTTTTAACGTGGGTGATCGTGTCGCCCACGGGAGCGCCATATATATCCTTTATGCCAGCGACGACAAACCCTACTTCACCCGCTTGAAGAATACCGGTATCCGTGCGTTTGGGCGTAAAGACCCCCACGATATCGATGGAATGGTTTTGGCCAGTGGACTTCACGCGAACCTTGTCGCCNTTGCGCAACACGCCATTCTTGACCCNNACTAATGANACNACCCCCAAATAGTTATCAAACCACGAGTCGATGATNAGCGCCTGNANTGGAGATTCTCGATCACCTAAGGGTGNCGGAATGTGCAGCACCAACTGCTCCAACAATTGATCAACACCCTCACCGGTTTTCGCACTCACCTGACAAGCGTCTGTGGCCTCAATACCAATAATTTCTTCAATCTCTTGAGCCACTTTGTCAGGATCTGCTTGGGGTAAATCGATTTTATTGAGAACAGGCAACACTTCAAGCCCCTGCTCAATAGCGGTATAACAATTGGCAACTGACTGCGCTTCTACGCCCTGCCCTGCATCCACCACCAGCAAAGCCCCTTCGCAGGCAGCCAATGACCGAGACACTTCGTAGGAGAAATCCACATGACCGGGCGTATCGATAAAATTGAGCTGATAAANCTCACCATTATTTGCCGTATANTTGAGCGTGACGCTTTGGGCTTTAATTGTAATGCCCCTTTCCCGCTCTATATCCATGGAATCTAATACCTGAGCATCCATTTCCCGCTCACTCAAGCCACCACACATTTGTATAAACCGATCTGCTAAAGTGGATTTTCCATGATCAATGTGGGCAATGATGGAGAAGTTTCGAATATGTTTAATATCTATCACGGTATTGCTCAGTTAGGGTCGCTGCCGAGTAAGCACAGGTAAGGTCAATGATCACGGTCTTTCAATTATAAGACCAAAATCAATAGAATAAGGCCAAAAATAGAGCCGCGAGTTTACAGTAAAAGCACCTAAGCAGCTATTACCCTCGAAATGACTAAAAAAACATTTAGATTCAATACCTTGTGATTAGCACCAAAAATGAACTTTATTTACTCACCTTATAAATGACAGCTGTGACGCTACTGGATTATCTCAATCCGGCAGTTTTACCGAAATGAAGGTGTGATTTCCGCGCCGATTTATTTGCACGGGCACGCGTTTTCCGCGAGGGATTTTGCGCAATATAGCTTCAAAACCGCGCACTGAAGTGATCTTTTGGTAGTTTAATAAGATGATTACGTCGCCCCGCCGAATACCCGCTTTTTGCGCGGGACCTTGCTCTATCTTTGACACCACCACTCCGTTATTTAACTCAAACTGCCTCAATTGGTCCCTGGTCAAATCTTCCACAAGCATTCCCAACTCATTAGTTCGAGGCTCCACATNTGGTGAGGAGCCCCTAGAGGAAGAGGAGGCCGTCACGTCTTCAGGCAATTCACCCACTTTTAGGTTAATTGTTTTGTGCCGGCCTTCACGGACAATATCCAGTTGCGCTTTTTTACCCGGTTTCACCCTTCCTACAAGATGCGGAAGATCCGACGCAAGAANAATCTGTTTACCNTTAAACCCGGTAATAACGTCACCTGCTTTCACCCCTGCTTTATCTGCTGGACCACTTTTCAAAACGCTAGCCACCAACGCACCGGCACTTTTACTCAAGCCAAAAGACTCTGCCAAATCCTTATCAACGTTCTGANTAATCACCCCTAACCAACCTCGCGACACAAAGCCATTTAGCTTCAACTGCTCCATAGACTCCATCGCAATATCAATCGGTATCGCAAACGATAGCCCCATAAAACCACCCGTTCGGCTGTAAATCTGAGAATTAATTCCGATAACTTCACCATCCAGATTAAACAAAGGTCCTCCCGAATTACCGGGATTAATGGCCACATCCGTTTGAATAAACGGAACGTAATTATCGTTCGGCAGGCTACGCCCGATAGCGCTAACGATTCCTGCTGTTACAGTGTGATCGAAACCATAAGGAGAGCCTATCGCCAGCACCCACTCACCTACTTTTAATGGTGCGGAACGACCAATTTTTACGGTAGGTAAATTATCTGCATCCACTCGTAAAAGGGCGAGGTCACTTCTCGGGTCAGAACCAACCAATTCCGCGGAATACTCTTGTCGATTACTCAGCCGAACAACGATTTCATCTGCACCTTTAATCACATGGTTATTCGTTAAAATATAGCCATCTTGGGAAACGATAAATCCTGAACCTAAGGACTCGCGCTCTTGTTGCGGATGACCGTCACCAAAAAGTGGCGAAATATATCGGGAACCTGTTGGTTTTGATTATCGTAAGGCAAGGATCGAACTTTTGCTCTTTGAACGGTGGATATATTAACCACCGCTGTGGCATTGTCCTCAACCAATTGAGTAAAATCAGGCAACTCTCTTGCCTGGATTGGCAACACTCCAAAAGTGAGAGACTCAATTGCAAAAATTATTAGAACCGCACTTTTAATAAGAGGGGTTTTATGGATCACCTTCCACTCCTTTTCGTTTTAACCTAATATTAGATTTAGTGAACTTGTATTAAATTCAGTGAACTTGTATTAAATTGACAGTATCTGTATTGAATTTAAATAACTTGCCGCCATTACAATAGCTGAATAGGTTGATCATTTTTATCAGAAGTGCGCCGCATCACGGTGGGTAGATAATCTGCATTATCTGAGTTAATGCGAGAATGACGCCGAATAAACCATCCTCCAACACTTATTCCTAGTAAAGCCCCGAAGGCGGATAACAAATCCCCGTTGATGGCAACAGATGATGACATCAATCCCGCTGCCCACATGCCGCTGATAATTGATAAAATAGGTACTAGGTACAAAATAAAAGATCCTTTAAAAACGGTATTTTCAGGCACACCAAGAACCACTTCATCTCCCTCTATCAAGTGCAAATCAGTCGAAGCCAACACCTGATGACGTCGCCCTGAATAAATTTTTTCCAATACACTGTGGCCGCAACCTTTCTGTGCAGCACAAGTATTACAAGCAGACTGACGAATAATTTCAACCCAAACTCTGTCTGACTCAAGCCCAACGACTTTTCCCACTTCTTCAATCATGATCCTATTCTTCATTTACCCATTGAATTGAACTTAATATATTTTGTGCCGCGATTTCTGGCAACTCCCCTACTATTGTAACTAACACCGAAGGTTCTCCGGCATCTATCTTTCGGCTGATAGCCACAGTAGGCCCTTTTCGGGTCACAGGGGGAAGCTGCTCCGTCATAACACTGGGCTCAAAAAACAAAGTGAACGCGCTGAGTCCATCTGTGTACATCAAGGTTTGGATAACGTTACCCCCGCTAGACACTCGATATACTTCAGCACTTGATTCCTTGTATCCCTTAGGTAACCAATTCACCTTCCACTGGGCTGAAACATCATTTCGCGTTTCGTTTGCCATTGAGGCAAAAGGAGAATTTTCAAACTGCTGAAATTCTGCCGGATCTATGTCAACACCAACTTCTAATTGAGAGTATTGGAAAATCTCTAGTGGCTTACCCTCTTGATTTAAGAGAACGGATTTCAATAATAGCCCACTCTCTTTATCAAGCCACAATACATAACCAAAACGGTGTCTATCTTTCGGTATAAGCCGCAGGCGTTGTGCTTCACGGCCGGCAATCCGATCATCACCCGTCAAACGAGCATCATAAAAATCAAGCAAAGCCTGTCCGGCAAAACGTTGGGGAAAAATCCGAGCTGATCGTTTTTGTTCAAACCGATCTACTGTTTCACCATTATGTATACAGACAATGTCGTTGCCGTTTCGAACTATCTCAGCGGGAGGTCCATCTAGATGAACCAAACGCTCTCGCTCAATTCCATCAAAAACCCCATGCACAATTTTCACCGATCTTACATTGTCGCCATTAAGATAAAAGAACCGGCCCTCATAATTTTGTTTTTTAAAAGCCTCACCCATGCGCTCAAGTAATGCTTGCGGCGTTGCCGTCGCTGTCTCACTGTCTGCAATTGTCTCACTGTCTGCAACGCTATTCATTGCGATGGATGAAAGGAAAATAGTTGCAATAAAAATCACTGTGGACGCCTTAAGCGCGTGAAAACTTCGATTATTTTGGCAGTCACTAAACAAACCCATAAATTCTTTCAACCCTGCTTATCCTTATACTCAAATAATCTACTCAGACAATTTCTTTTTTGTAGCAGGCATATCAACAACTCGAACATAGGGCATCATTCCGCTGTTGGTACTTAGCGCTGCATGACTTGTGTGCGTCACAAAATAACGATTCAATCGTTGTTGATGCTGTACCGTCAAAATTGATTTATCTGCGACAGGTTTAGTTAAAGGACGGTTCGATATCAACTCCAAATTATTAGTCTCAAAATAGTTTTGTCGGCTTGAAGATGCCTTACCTTGATGACCATAAAATTGATTACCGTTAAATTGAACGACTTGAGGACCCGCCGCAGAATAATTCACGATAGACTCACTTGGACGCAAGTTAGGCAGCGACGCCCCTGAGGATTGAGCCAATGGCGACGCGGCAGATTGCACGCTAGGATTCTGTGAGTTTTCCCAAACAAAGATAATAGCAACAGCGACTGAAGCCGCCACAGCAATATTGACAATCGGGCGCCAAAAACGATGAAAACCGTTAGTACCACCCCCTATTGATTCTGTTGACTCATCTTCTAACTGGTGATGAGCTTCCGCTTGAATAGCATCACTCACTCGAGCAGAGATATCGCTCCCGACAGAATCAGGCAAATCCTTCAGCATCGCCGCTTTAATGATATGATATCGCTCCCAGGTTCTCGACGGGCAAGCTTCATCATCGGCACCCGTCTCCTTAAGAACTCTGCGCAGTTCAAAATCNCTGGTTTCTCCGTCCATCAGAGTAGAAACCAGCTCATCTATCGAGGGATTTTTTTCATCTTCACTCATGGTTTTTACCTATCATTTCCCGCTCACCAAACTACCCATTGCCACCCAGGCTACCCAAATTTAGCTATTCTCTAACAGCGGCTTCACCTTTTGATCTATNGCCTCGCGTCCACGAAAAATACGTGATCTCACGGTACCCACAGGGCATTCCATCACCTCAGCGATATCTTCATANCTTAGACCGTCAAACTCTCGTAACATAACNGCAGTACGTAATTCACTTGGTAATGCTTCTAACGCCAGGTGCACTGTTTTTTCTATCTCATCCCTNAGCATATGGCGCTCAGGTGAGGCAACATCTCGCAAACCCGCAGCAGTATCGAAATACTGAGCATCCTCCACGNCAACATCAACACCAGGCGGCCTGCGGCCTCTACTGACCAAATGGTTTTTCGCCGTATTAATGGCAATGCGATAAATCCAGGTGTAAAAAGCGCTCTCTCCCCTAAATTTAGGTAACGCTCGGTAGGCCTTTATAAACGCCTCTTGCGTCACGTCCAAAGCATCTTCCCGATTGTTAACGTATCTTCCCACCAGCGAAATAACTCTATGCTGGTACTTTAGCACAAGCAGATCAAACGCTTTTTTATCACCTTTTTGGACACGCTCAACGAGTTGCTGATCGGCTTCCCGCTCACTCATTAAAAACAACTCCTGAAACTGTCACATCGAATGTGTATCAACTACCAAATCCCCAATAATTAGCCAAACCGCTGAAAAATTATAACCATTTGCTCCAACATTACGCCTAAATATCAATCGCCATATAAATTACCACTGTCGTGCCGCCAGGCTGCCGTTCGCTTTTGTACTGGTATTGCTTTTGTGCTGGTATTAAAGAAAAAGCAAACCTTGTAGTCAAATCAATTCAATCTTTCAATCTTTCAATCTTACTATAAACACATCATCACCAAACAGCTTTCAAATGGTCAGGCTTGGGAAAAAACAATCACATCCTCCAATAACCAGACCCACACTGTCCATATAAGTTCCACTACAGGCATCTAATCCTCTTCTATTTCTCCATTGGACTGGTAAGATAACGCTGCTATCAGAAAGTCATAAGACTAAATCAAGCTAAATCGCTTTAGCCACAGCTTTAAGAAATAAACCTTTTAAAATTTAATCGGTTAGTTAGGGGCTTCGTCCATGGGTTCAATCTATCGGCATGATGTACTGGTCATCGGCAGCGGGGCAGCGGGACTTTCCCTCGCTCTAAAACTCGCCCCCAGTGCCAGAATTGCCGTTCTCAGCAAGGGCAGTTTAACCGCCGCCAATACATTCTACGCCCAAGGTGGCGTCGCTGCTGTCATGGACGAGGGAGACTCTCTGGACGCCCATGTTATCGATACGCTAACAGCGGGAGCGGGTCTGTGCCACGAGGACGCTGTCCGCTTCACAGTAGAAAACGGCCCCCAGGCGATCCATTGGCTGATTGAACAAGGGGTAGCATTTACCACTCAAGATGGCGAAGCAAATTACCACCTCACAAAAGAAGGCGGCCACAGTCACCGCAGGGTTATTCATGCAGCAGATTCCACCGGATTAGCCATTTCAAACACCCTGATCGACAGAGTCAAAAGCAACGCCAATATTGAGCTATTTGAGAATAGGGTCGCAGTGGACTTGGTGACCTCTGCAAAACTGACCGGGAGTCAAAAAAACGATAGAGTTGTTGGCGCCTATGTTCTCGACAATTTAACGGACAAAATTGATGTATTTCACGCTAAGTTTGTGGTTCTTGCTACCGGCGGTGCTAGCAAAGCCTACCTCTACACCAGCAACCCAGACGTGGCTACAGGTGACGGCCTCGCCATGGCTTGGCGAGTAGGATGCCGAGCAGCGAATATGGAGTTCAACCAATTCCACCCCACCTGCTTGTATCACACCCAAGGTAGCTCCTTTTTAATCACCGAAGCTATCCGGGGAGAAGGCGGAAAACTACAGCTACCTAATGGCGAAAGCTTTATCGAGAAGTTTGATGAACGGGCTGAACTTGCCCCTCGCGATATAGTTGCTAGAGCCATAGACCATGAGATGAAACGGCTGGGAATCGACTGCGTCTATTTGGATATCAGCCACAAACCTGCTGATTTTATCCGGAATCATTTTCCCACGGTGTACGAACGCTGTTTAGGTCTTGGTATCGACATCACCAAAGATCCTATCCCTGTGGTACCTGCTGCACATTACACTTGTGGAGGGATAGTCACTGATCTCCATGGTCAAACGGATATCGCTGGACTATACGCTATTGGTGAGACTGCATTTACTGGCTTACACGGCGCCAATCGTATGGCCAGCAATTCTTTGCTGGAATGCTTTGTATTTGGATTCGCCGCAGCCAAGCAGATTAACGACGAGCTTGGATCAATCAACGAGCCTCCTGAAATACCCCGCTGGGATGAGAGCCAAGTCACCGATTCTGACGAGGACGTGGTTATATCCCACAACTGGGATGAGTTACGCCGCTTAATGTGGGACTACGTCGGTATAGTCAGAACAGACAAACGATTGCAAAGAGCAAGAAACCGCATCGAATTATTGCAGCAAGAAATTTTGGAATACTATAGCAACTATAAAATAAGCAACGATCTTTTAGAGCTGCGTAATTTGGTCCAAGTATCTGAGCTTATCGTGCGTTGCGCACAACTTAGAAAAGAAAGTAGAGGCCTGCATTACACCTTGGACTACCCCTCTAAAGTGGAGCCCTCTAGGGATAGCATTATATATCCTGATGTTTAGCTCATCTTTAGGCAAAAGATCCAAAGCGCAGCCCAACCGCCAATCGTCGCCACTCGCTCTTATGCACATTATGCTGAGTCAGGATCAGTTTTTCTTTCCTGAAGCCGTAGCTAAACGTTAAAAACAATACATAGGGCGTAATAACCGAACTAGGATGCAACGATGCGCTAATTGTTTTGCCATTAGCATAATACAAAGTCCAATTCTCAGCTGAACCCTCGTTAGCCGAAGACCACGATAATCTCACTACCCGCCGAGCCATTGAAAACCGCGTATTGATAAACAGGTTTTTTAACACGCCAGCAGTACCACTGACCAACACCATACCGAGCAGAAAAAATAGTACGACACCTTTTATAGCCGATAAGAACAAGCTGGCTAGCGCTAGGGCGTGTATTAAAAACAGGAAGCCGACCATCTCAGGGGCAACTCGAATCTCAAGATCTGGTTGCCAATTTTTGAAGGACAATACCGACAATCTCCGCGAGGTCTTTATCTTCAGGTACAGAGCGTTGGGTGAACCACTCAAACAAATCGGGATCCTGGCTTTCTAGTAATTGAACAAACAATTTTTTTTCGCGATCAGGCGCGTCCTTAAAAAAGCGATCAAAGTAAGGTAGCAAAATCACTTCTACCTCTTTAATCCCTCTGCGACATTGCCAGGTTAAACGCCCCGTGTTGTAGATATCCGTCATATTTCTTATTAAGCCTTGGCCTTGTTAATCAAACCGTTGTAAACAAACCGTTGTAAACAAACAATGTTAATCGAGCAATGTTAATCGAGCAATCTGCCCCATGTTAACGTATTATCCTAGAAAACGCAGTGGAATCACCCCCGCTAGGGGGTATAAACACAATATAAATAAGGCTTTGAGCTGCCTAGGTATAGAAAAATGGCCGAGAACAATCATTCAACTCAACACGCAGAATGGCTCGAATACTTAGTCGATCAAGGTGCCACTTTAGACAACCATGGCATACTCGATTTTGGCCAGCCCAACGATGAGATTGAAACAACAAACGCTCAAAGCAATATCATAGCTAATCTCGATCAGATTGGCATACTGGAAGTGAAAGGCGAAGACGCCCGTCAATTTCTTCAAGGACAAATCACCGCAGACCTAGATCTCGTCTCACCTGAGCTGGGCACTCTAGGTTGCTATGTCAATTTGCAAGGTCGCGCTGTCGCCTCCTTTCGACTCATCCAACTTAGTGATCAACAATCCAATGACGGTATCCCCCGATTTTTACTCTCAATGCATAACTCACTAATTCCCATAGTCATGGAACGATTACAAAAATATATTGTTTTTTCAAAGGCAGAACTAAAAGATGTGAGTAGCGAATGGATTAAACTTGGATTATCAGGAGCAGAAGCTTACCCATTTATTCAAAGTAGATTTGAGTCAAGCATTCCCAGCGGCGAGACCATCAACAATAAAAACAGTCCGATA
>JAESQG010000303.1 GCA_016765265.1 Pseudomonadales bacterium
GGGAACCAGAGCGCGCAGTACAACCCGATGAAGCTTGGTTTGATCTTCTTACAAAAAATTTGTCGAAAGACGGAGCGTTGGTCATGAACTATGTCTCTATAGACCAGCTTAAAGAGGCCGATTACTTTCACAGACAAAAAACGCGAAGCAAATTTTCTTCCGCTCTACAATTCAATACCTCATCTTATGAGAATCGCGTCGCGGTATTTGCGAAAAGGAAGGTATCTTCGAGTAAAATAAAAAGCAACCTTAATGCCCTTTCATTTTCCAAGAAACAAATCAAAAACCTAAATTATTCCTGTCGGAAGCTGGATTAAATCTGATAGAAAATCAAAGCTCATCCTTAAAGTTATGGTTATGGTTATGGTTAAAGTTAAGTAACGTCCCCTTTGTCAACGAGGATGAATCCCTTTGTAAGGATTTTCCACCACATTGACAACAAACTCTTGTAGTCGACGCGTCCCATCAGCACCCTCAACAAAAAGTGTCACTACACTTTCTCCCATTTGCGCGTCCGTAGGATGCCATCCTACGTATCCACTGAGTGTAACAAACATCCCTTCGGGCGCCTCAATAAGTCCCACTTCAATTCGCTGTGGCTTGGTGGAAGCCAACTCCAACTGATATTCATACTGTTCGCCGAGCTTAACTTCCAGAGGGGGCACACTGGTCACTTCAAATACCTCAATGGAAAAGTTTTCCTGGGCTGGTTGATCGATTGCGAAAGAAAGGTCTGTTGAGAAATAAATTCGAGGAGTGGCAATAGCCAACATTCTTGCATGAATTACATCTGCCTCCTTAATCTCACGAGTGGCCAATTCTGTTGTTAAAGTATTTTTAAATACCTCTGCTGCTGATCCTGCCGACTCGGTTTGAGTGCTGATATTGTCTACTGTCTGATTATCGGCATAAGCTGTAGAACTCAGTAACAGAGAGGCACTAACAAGCATAAACATGCAACGAGGTAAATAAACCATAGAGAACACAAATTGAAGTGACATAATTGATTGCATCCCTGTTCTTGCTACAAATGACTGTTGTTACAAATGACCATTGTTACAAGAGCTGCCAATCGGTAAAACCAACTTATAAACAAAAGAACTTTTTAAAAAATCCCTCCATACATTTGGTTATATTTTATATCCCATAAGGTATAAAACACAACTTTACTATTCGATTGCTTTATATACAGAAAAAGAGAAACCTTAATTAAAATCAATTAGTTAATCGAGTTTTACCGAAAATTAACTGATTTGCAGTAATTTATTACCAAAATTGGGTCGAAAACCCACCCTTCACTCTATAGACTAAGTAAACTATCTACTAATAAGAATAAAAACTATTTCGCCGCCCCTCCGATACAATTATCCGCCTTATGAAGAAACTAATAAGTGCTGCCCCCAAAAAAAGTCTGGAAATCGCGGGTGCATTCATTATCAGTGCGGTATTCACCTTTTTCTTCACCTTTGTAGTGATTTCTTCCACCTACACCGTGATGAGCGATGAAGAGCACGCTGAACTACTGGGCGAAATTGATGAAGCCAACATTAAAGCTAACGATCGCGAATGGAATTCCAATCACTATAAAGAAAAACTGGAGGAGATGAGTGTCAGCTTAGAGTCCACACAATCCCAATTATCGAACGCCACGAAAGCGTTGACAAAAATGAATATAAATTACGCGGAAACTAATACCTTGCTGGACCAAATTAGTAAAATTGCGGGTAAGTGTGCCACGATAAAAGGGTCCATGAGTAGACTCACCTGTTTCGACCGAATACCAAAAATGATTGCCTCTGCCAAGGAAAACGCTGAGCTAAATTATTCGTCAGTAGAAAAAATAGGCTACTGGAGCCTAACTCAGCACCGAACTCCAGCAAAGAAACTTATCTCCGTCTTTCTTACCGCTAATGCACAAAATGTAACAAGCGATACTGACACTAAAATAAAACCGTCGCTAAATCTGCATTGCGATACCAAAAAAAACAAATGCCTATATCGACTGGGGATTTGATATTGATGGAATTGAAGTTAAGTTGTTAACTCGGTTTGACCAAAGTCCAGCGGAAAAAATCACCTGGGGCATTTCAAAAACAGGTCACCACACAATCGCGCCGGGCAGTAGNCANCAATTTATCAAGGACCTTGTCGTCCACAAACACTTTTTTGCACAAATCCGAAACCAAAGAAACCAACCGGTGTTGGCTACGTTTAATCTGGTCGACCTACAAAGCATCATCAAACCTCTGCGGGTTGCATGTGCATTTTAACTATTGATCTAATCCGCAAATAGNCTTAGTCTANGCGCTAAATTGGCTCACAGTAAAACCAATTTAGTCCCCTATCGTTTAAATGTATTTGCCATGAAGGCACCTAAATAATTGCTCAGTTGGCCCATTGAGGGTCTCGGGCACTATTGTCTCAAAGTGAACTGGACAATGTCCGTTATAACAATTGACAATACGGGGGACTAGAGCACACCAGCAATACATCACTAGCCAGTATTTAAAATCAGACCAAGACCGGAATAAAACACCTAGGTGGGAGCAGCCTAGCTAAACCTTTGCTCCGAACTTGGCTCTANCNCAAATTGAAAGGCAAGNANAAACTCATAAACATTATGATATTAAGGGACTGATAGAATGATAACAACTAAGCTTTTCGTTAATGTTGCACCCAGCAAACTGCTGCGTATGGCTACTTTTATAGGCGCCATTCTCCTTTTAAACGGCTGTACTCATGTATACGATTTGGCGGGTAAGGCGATCGTCAAATACGGCAAGGATCAAATGATTCCGTATTTTCTCTCCACTGAAGATCCCTACGTTGCCTGTGCCATGGGAGAAAGCTTATCGCCTGTATTGCTGTCATTNNGAGANGTCACTGATCAAATGACAACGGTAGTAGCCTTAGCATCAGGAATGTGTGCAGACTTCCAAGCGCGAGAAGCAGAACTCAGATACCTACGAGCCCTACGTAGAAACGATGTAGTTGAAGCACAAGATGCAAGAACGCAACAAAAACGCTATCTCGCGTTGGCTGCAAAACGCATGGTAGAAGGCTACAATGCGTTGGTTCGCGTTTATGGTGAACCCGGGGGAGACAAGTGCCCCAAACTTAAAGGCTTTGACAATCAACTATTCTGGATGATTGGATTGATGGATGGATTGCAAGCAGTTCTAGCTGACGTTTCATCCGACTCCAAGAGCAATATTCCCATGAGCATTATCCCTAAAGTCGTAGAAGGCGTTAAGTGCCTCGACAGCGAAGAGTGGTGGGGGCTGCCGGAAGGAATCGCGTCTATGGTTCTCATACTATTACCAACCGAGCTTCCTCCGGGCGTTGACGACCCATACAAAGATCTCGCCCACTCTATTGAAGTAGGCAAAAGCAAGGGCGTTCGTATAGGCCAAATGCTAGAAGCCGCTCTTTATGAAAACCAAGGAGACATGGCCAAGTTAAAAGCCGTCATAAGAGACCATGTGGAAACAAAAGAGAGAGTGCCCGGCGATCCTACTCTAAGATTCTTAGACGAAATGGCAACCATGCAAATACGACTTATTTCCGATCGAATGTGGACTGAAGCAACCGGGCAGCGCACGCCCTACGGTAAGCTGGGAACCTTTTGGGATGATCCCAAAACTAGCATCGCACTGGATATCGACGATTTAATATAACAACCGGAGAAGCAAATGAAAAAAACACTCGCACACATTATCAGGGGGCTAATCGCTTCT
>JAESQG010000304.1 GCA_016765265.1 Pseudomonadales bacterium
ATTGACTCTTAGCGCTCGTTATCGTCCCACCCTCTGGGTGAGTTGTGTTTGGTGGAAGAACCATCGCAGACTCCTGATTTTAAAGAGTTTGCATTGTACATCAATTTCTTAACTGCTGAATTTAGGTTCAACCAAGCCACTTGTTTGCGGCTGAGATTTTTAATACTGTCCATCGTTTGTTGAGCACCCACATTGCAGCCGTAGCAAAATAAAGTCACGATGAGACGCAATTGAGGTTCGTCTATTTTACTTTCCAGCCCCGAGAGTGGCCTGAATAACTCCGGGTCTACTATCGGAACAATAGAAATATTACATGGCCTCCCGTAAGCTATTGATATTAAGGGTGTTTCAAGCAAAGATAGTTTTTACCCAATATTGTTAACCCATTGATAACATGAGATATAATTTACGCTATTTCCGACATTTTTCGGCACTAATTTAACTGACGAGAAGGCGAACCTTTGCCAACACCTCCTGCACAACCGCTGGCGGGGCTTGTTCAACGAATTTAATCCCTCTAACTTCAAAGTCCATCATTTTTATTTGGTGGCAAAGTATAGCGCCTCGCGTGTTGGTTCCGTCTAATAACACCTCGAAACCGTGGCCCTTAACGTTCGATGTTATCGGTGCAACGAGAGACAACACCATTTTCTTGTTAAAGACTTGAGGGGACAATACGAGCGCTGGGCGCTTCATTGCTTGCTCGTGCCCTGCCGAGGGATCAAAGTTGGTAAAGACGATATCACCGCGCTTTGGCACATATCTCTTAGGCATAACCTACCAAATCTCCTTGCCTTGTGGGCTGTCGTTGAGCCACTCCAGATCTTCATCATCAAGGCGAGTGTTCTTTTTGGTGCAGGTGGCAAGCAGTTCATCAAGATCGAACTCGGGTTGATCTTGTAATGGCGTTAAAAAGAGGCCGCCATCGCGCACTTCAACTTCAAACCTATCGCCAATGCCACTTGAGAGCTGTTCTAATAGTGTTTTACTGAGGCGAACCGCAGCGCTATTGCCCCACTTTTGAATTTCTAATTGCATAGTGTCCACCTTAAATATAGTATCTACATTGTAGATACTATCACAGGCGCTACCCGTGTCAACTTATCTCCTGTCTTGTCCCCAATCCCAGCGCCGTATCCAATTATCAACGTTGTCGTCGTTATGTTTGCCATGAAACTGATAAAACCCCAGCATATTAACGTGCACCCATGCTCCTGGGGATAGCCCTATCAAATAGGCTCTCTCCGCTTCATCCTTGGCGTCCTGGTAAAGCTCGTTCAATATATAGGTATTGTAATAGAGAATAACCGATGAAATTAAACGAGTACATTGATTCCATATCTCCATCTCAATTTCACTAAACCCGCGAAATTCACCTTTTCGTAACACTGTAATTGCACGATATAAATTATTAAAGGCTTCACCACGGTTCAAAGCAATAAGAATAGCTCTCCTGAACTCAGAATCATGCAGATATTGTAATAAAAAATGGGAGCGTACAATATGATTGTATTGCACCAACGCTCTCTTGGTATCACTATGATAATTTCCTGATGCAATTTTTCTGATAGTGCTGCTCGGTGATTCCCCGCCTAAGAGTAAGGAGGAAACAACGTGTTGCATATTATTCCATTCACTAATCAGAAATTTTTCATCCACAAATTTGGTCGGTTTAATAATACACCCCTCGTAATCTTTAGCGTTACCAAATGCCCAGAATGTTTCACGATGTGGTTTAGGAATGCGAGGAGCAAAGACCAAATCGGTTAAATCAAACAAACAAAAGTTGATCGCGTTAGTGCCATGTTTGTCCGTAGAGAAATAATGAGGCTTAATCTCAGAGCTATTTTGATGGTGAACCATCTCAAACAGGAAATGGCCTTCGTATTCATTGGCACCAATAACCAGACTGGCTAGAGGAAAACTGTTGAATATTTCATTGTAGCTGGATACGCCGAGTCCTTGTCCAAAGTATTTCGGAGAACGACGGGATTTCACATTGCGTAGACTGGTCTCTAGTTTAAGCCCATCAAGACTGGCATGCATGAGGCCATTAATGTACCACTCATGATAAATTGGAATTTTAGCGGCCGCATTGTTAATGCAATCTGTGCTAGCGATGAGTGTTTCGATACGGACATAATCAGCCTCAGCTGTTAACAGCGCTGATTCGTTAAGATCAGATATGCTGGCCATCTTGTTTGATCCCAATCGTATCGCGTTGGCCAGTATGGCAGCCATGATCAGTTCTTTGTCCTGCTTTATTTTTGTTGATCTTGGTAGAACCGATTCAAAGGAGGTGGTAAATTTGGTTTTACGATTGACGAAATGCAGCACATCCACAATGCTGCTTTGTTGGAAATTTGCGAACAGACTCTCATTAGGATCGGATACCTTTTCTAGAGGGCGCAATCGCCACTGTTGCTTATTATCTTTATCAACAACGATTTTTATCGCTTGATTTTCACCACTGACTAGGGCCTGGTTAACCTCGTTATAAAGTCCATTAAGCTCCTTCTTTTTAACGTCCAGTGTTTTCTTCAGCGGGGAGCTTAGCCTATTGTAGCCAAGCTCTTTTAGAATGGCTCGTTTCTTCTTTTTCCATCGCTGAGGCGGCACTAAATCGTCCTCCACAGTTTTATATTTCTTGCTGTACTTCAGTGTCAATTTATTTGTTGTAAGGTAGTAGACCATTCTTTTGTAAAAAAGATATTCGAAACGATCGTAAATTGGGACCTCATTTGGCATCACATATTCACTATCGGCTGCGCTTACCCAGGACTCCAGCACTGGGGGTAGGGGAGTATCATAAAAGGTATTGTCAGCCAGCGTCTTTTTCATGTGGTCGACAATCTCTTTCAATAAATGGTTATGTGTGACTTCAAAATCAATGGTTAGAAATAAATGTTTAAGGTTTAGCCTGATGGATACCTTGCTGCTATCAATGTATTGCCAGAATAATAATTCTTTATTAAGATTGTCGCCAACAAGTAGTTTTGCTGCAATGAGTAACTCATCTTCTGGGACGTGTTGGTGAATAATAGGGCGTGGTACGTTGTTTGAGTCAGGGTGTTGTTTAATACTAACCAATAAATTACTTACCTTCTCGCGAGTCTCTTTGATACGTTCGATCTGCTCTAGCGCAACCTCTTTGGCGTAGTCAACTCCTTTGGTTTGATATTCCAATGTGCGCTTCTTGAAAGCCTCAAGCAGATTATCTTGCAGCATTTGAAATCGGGTAAAACAATAGCACATCAAATAGAGCTGAATGGAGTGGGCACTAATTTGCTTTAACCTGGGGCCGCTGTAGTGGTTGATTAGATCTGAGTAGTAATTGATGGTTGTCTTTGGCAAACCGAGTTTGGGGAGAACCGTTTTAGCAATATTAAAAATGGGGAGTAGCTGATGATTTTTGTCAATTTCAGCATTGAGCTCAGTTGTATTAAAGCCCTTCATGTCTTGTTTTATGCTAATAATATGATGGAGCCCATCGGTCTTGTCCAGTAAGGAGAAAATCAATTGACGCTGGCTTTTACTGGTATAACGCAGAAATGCCTGAACCACTCTGTTATTTTCTTTATTCCAAATTTCAGAGACTAGGGTTTGAATGGTCGTGTAACCAGCAATAGCCACGCGATGCTTAACGAACAAATCCAACAATGCTTTGCACAGTTGCCGTTGTCTTGGATGATTAGGGGCGTACTGAAACAATTCTTTTTTTATGGTACTGGCGTTAATGTCTGCAAAACGGTGATAGCGGCGTAACTCAAGCACTTGATTCTCGATTCGAGTGATCCGACTAGAATGCTTGGGTAGTGATTTGGGTGATGCCTTGTTCGGAAAATAACGCTTCATCACATGTTGACGTTCAAGCGTTATATCTCGATAATTAAACTTGATCAACGAGAGTCTTATTTTGAAAAACACAAGGCACACGGCAAAATAGACAGCGTCATCGACTCCGTCAAATCTGTTTAAGGCGGTAGTTTCATGATCATTGAAGGTGAAATACTGAGTTCTTTCAGCGTCATTAAGAACCGGGACACCGTAGATATCTAGCTGTTCTGTGGTGCTGAGTAGGCGAGTGTTTTCGTTGGACATAGGGTGTTCCTAGAGCCGGATAATGGGTGCACTCATAAGGAAAAGCCAGTAATATTGTTTACTGGATCATATGAGGGCGCCTTGGGCATGTCAAATAAATATTACGTACCCAGGCCCGTTTTCGACACCATTTCCAAGGTGCTTAACCAATATGATGTGTTCTATGCCGATGATAACCCACGCCAGGGTATTCGCCGATGGCTGAGCTCTTGTTTCGCTGAGAGTAATGTTACCGTCCCGTCTTATGCCCAGAGAGATTTCCAAGCAATCTTGAACTTTTTGTACAGTTACAGAGGTAGCACCGATACCTTTGATGCGTATCGTCGTGACCTTGAGCGGCTATTACAGTGGAGCTGGTTTGTTCGAGAGCAATCGATACTGAAACACAAGCGCGAGGATCTTGAGTCCTTCATTGAGTTTTGTCGCAAGCCCTATAAGCGATGGATTGGTTTGAAAACGGTGGCTCGCTTTAAGAGAGTGGACGGAGAAGCCATTCCGAACTCAGAATGGCGTCCCTTTACAGTACACGTCAGTAAAAAGGATCATAAGGCGGGCATGGACCCCAGTAAGGATGATTATCAATTATCGCAGCCGGCGTTAAAGGTGATGTTCGGTATTTTAAGTAGCTTTTATAATTACCTTTTACAAGAAGAGCTAGCTCAGGTAAATCCGATTGCTCTTATGAGGCAGAAGAGCAAATACATCCGTACAGAAAACACCTCCCCTATTGTTCGTCGTCTCTCTGACCGACAATGGGAAACCGTTATTAATCTCGCTAAACTTCGAGCAAAATCGGAGGAAAAGGAGGAGCGTACCGTTTTTATTTTATCGTGCCTTTATAGTATGTATTTGCGAATTTCAGAACTGGTGGCCAGCGATCGGTGGACTCCGACCATGAGTGATTTTATAAAGGATGCCGATGGTAACTGGTGGTTTAAAACTGTAGGGAAAGGAAATAAGGCACGACAAATCGCGGTCAGCGATGCGATGCTAGAAGCTTTAGTCTATTACCGAAAAGCCTACCTAAGTTTACCACCCTACCCTTTGATGGGTGAGACTACGCCATTGGTTGGCCATATTAATAACCACAACGCCTCGATCAAAAGTACTCGCCCTATACGACAATTAGTACAACAGTGCTTTGATCAAGCCGCTGATAAAATTGAGTCTAGTGGCGAGCTTCACGAGGCAGATTCACTGCGCTTAGCAACGGTACATTGGTTGCGCCATACGGGTATCTCTGATGATGTAAAAATTCGTCCACGAGAACACGTGCGTGATGACGCTGGACATAGTTCTAGTGCCGTTACAGATCGTTATATTGACGTTGAACTAAAAGAGCGTGCTCGATCAGCGAAAGACAAGCCGATGATGGTTGAGGAACATCAACACAGTTCCAAGAAAAAGAGATAAGGCGATGTAGGGCCATTCAGCATGGTTATTTAAGGTAAGGAAGGGTCTTAAAAAAGTGTCCATAATTGTTGGAAATCTAGGAGAATAACTCTCTATTTTTCAATGATATACAAATTTAAGTTGGAATTTATGTTTAGTGTATTTGCTATGTATATCAAGAGGTTACAAGGGGCTATGTAATATTTCTATTGTTCCGATAGTAGACCCGATAGAAGGTCGCAAACAAATCATACTGCTTTGTTTTTTCGATCTTAAAAGTATTTTTTGTAATAATTTCAGACATTTAAAAACTATATAATTCTAAAGTTTAAAGTTCTAAAGGCTACTGACATCAGCGCCGTATTTAATCAAAAGGTCTTTTATCATCTCTTCGGCCAGCTCCGGCGCACACATACCTTTTCCGGCGCGACGCTGTGCTGTCACAAAGTCCTCAAAAGCATGAGCGTATTTAGGCTGAATATACAGCCCCTTTTGCATACGCTCCGGTGCCCTAGTAGTTCTCGAAAGCTGTGGCGCGTCGGGGTTACTAGTCTGTCCTGTTTGGGCCAGCTCATCAGCGCGCTGCTCTTCTTGTTGCATCCAATCAGGTTCTGCTGTCTTAGACTGTGGCATATTCTTTTACCTCTTGGGGTGCTTCAGTATCAGATTTTTCCATCAAGATAGCGGCTAATATCCCGGATACTTCGCGGCGACGCTCTGCAATCTTGTAGGCTTTATTTAATGAGGGATCGAAAATAGTACGGTATTCCTCAGAAGCGCGGCTAAATACGCCACTTGAAGGAATGACCTTCGCCCCCTGCCCTTGTAAATATTCAGTTGTTGATCGTTCTGATGGGCGCTGCTTCTGCCCATCAGTGACAACAGTTAAAATCTCTTTGCCTACCGCACTAGCACGCTTGTAAGCATCGATATAGGTTGCAAATTGATCACGTGCAGGTTTTAGCGGCATCACAAGCAAATGACTGCTTGGCACTTCCCAGTCACTAGCCTGGTGATCAAAAAAGATTATATCCACGTCTGGCTTCTCCTTTGGAATATCACTCAAGACTTCAAAGGGCAAATTCCCAGATTTGTAATAGAGCATCGATGTCCCTTGCTGATCCTGACAGATCACTAGGGGCTTGAGGTCCATCTCTACAGCAGCGGCAGCTAAGTTAATGGCAAGCATTGACTTACCCTGCCCGCCTTTGGGGTTCCAGATGCTAACTAGCTTAATTTTGCTCATAGGGTTCACCACGGTATGGGCGTTAAACGACTATTTCAGTTGTACAACAAAGTAATGGGGAGCTTAAGATGGGAAAGTATATAGTCCACAACAAGAGAAATCACAACTTATGAAGCAAAAACTTGATGGTTTTAAAGTATTTAAACCATAACTATATAATTCTAAAGTTTAGAATTATATAGTTATTCGATCACGGCGGCTTTCAAGGGCTTCATCCTGTTTGAATAGGGTACAGCCTGGGCGTAATTTCAGTTTACGTATATCTATTAGATATACTATAATGTATATCTAATAGATATACGAGAGCACTCTACTATGTCCAAAACAGCACCGATCAACATGCGTGTCGAACCGAGCCAGCACGCCTTGTTAACCAAAGCCGCGGCGCTCCTCCATAAGGATAGAAGTGCCTTTATTTTGGATGTTGCCTGCCGGGAGGCCGAACACATTCTTCTGGATCAACGCCTTTTCTATTTGAATGAGGAAGGGTTCAAGGCCTTCGAATCAGCACTAATTGCCCCGATCCCTGATAATGCCAAGCTTAAGGCACTATTGGCGGAGCCATCACCTTGGGAAAAATAACCTCTCCAACACTTCTCAATAGTAAACATGACATAAAACAGTTTAATAGTGGCACTCCCTCCTTAGATGAATGGCTGGCTAAGCGTGCCTTGAAAAATCAGGGCGTAGGGGCCAGCAAAACTTTTGTAGTTTGTGAAAACAATCGGGTCGCGGGCTACTACGCTTTGGCAACCGGTAGCGTTGAGCGGTTAACTGCACCAGGTTCGATTTCTCGAAATATGCCTGAACCTATTCCTGTCATTGTATTGGGAAGATTAGCCGTTGATAGTCAATACCAGGGACGTCGGTTGGGTGCCTCTTTGCTTAAAGACGCCATGTTGAGAACGTTATCCATTACTCAAAATGTTGGTGTCCGGTGCTTGTTGGTACACGCTATATCAGATGAAGCTAAGAAGTTTTATCTGAACTATGGCTTTCAAGTATCACCTATAGAGCCAATGACATTATTTCTATCTGTTCAGCATCTCAAAGGCTATTTCTAAGACAGACCCTTTTTTAATGCTCTCCTAACACCCGTTATATTTAAAAATTACGGCTTACCACCGTACATACCACTGGCCCTTAGACCCCCTTGAAGAAAGCATCAGCTTTCTTCAAGATGCGCATCAATGTCCATGCTTCCATGTAAGACTCTTACGATTGTGATGTATGTGTCCTCGATAAGATAAACGATTAAGTGCTTTTCAAAATTCTGGATGCGAACTGGCGGAAAAAATTCCCGACGTTCTCGGCAAATCAACGGAGTCTCTGCCAGTAATTGAAAAGCATTATCGAGCTTATTAATGTACAGCATGGCTTGCTCAACACTCCATTGCTGGGCCGTGTAGCGCCATATATTTTCAAGATCGTTTTCAGCTTCGGGAAGGAGTTTATATTGATCCATTATCGAGGTTTTCTTGCATACGCTTTTTGAAATTCTCGACATTAAAGGCTTTTGGATCACCGCTTTCAATGCCTTGAGTAATGGCATCTTGCAGGGCTTGAAATTTATCATTACGGTCTTGATCTTTACGTATTAAATCGCGCACATAATCACTGTTACTCGCATATTTACCATTATTTACAAGGGCATCAACCCAATCACGCATAGGGTCTGGTACTGAGATATTCATAGTTGCCATAAGATAAAACCTTTCATTTGTTACCTTTAAACTATGACATAATTTGCCAATATTTGCCAATATTGTTTGTAGATGGATTGGGGCCGAGTGGGCCCTAGGCGCAGGCGTACGTAAGATAATTTCAGGGGTACCTGTATTAGCTATGGCGCTTAGGTTGTTAGAAATTCAAACTCTATTCTTAGAGAGCTCAACCGCATCAAAAGAGCCCAACCCCTGCAAATAAGTATCCGTGGTGGCAAGAGAAGCATGACCCAGTAACTGCTGGATGTATTTAACGTTGGTGTTCTCCCGAACCAGCTCTTGGGAGTAGGTGTGCCTAAAGCCGTGAGGGTGGACGCGCTTTTCAATGCCCGCTTTTGCCGCGCGCCGGTTCAGCATCTTACGCACATTCGCTTGATGGAGTTTATTGCCCGTGGTTGAGCAGAAGAGGGGAGTGCCCGGTTGTTTTACGATTGCTCGGCGCCTCTCTATCCAGAGCCTCAATACACCGGCACTCATCACATCAAGGCCCACCGTGCGTGCGCGCTCACCTTTGCCGTGCAGCACCCGTATTTCAGATTCTTGAAAGTGAATATCTTTAAGGCGTAACTCTAAGGCCTCATTAATGCGAAGGCCTGAACGCCACAAGATCATGATGAGGGCTTTATCGCGCAGGCCCGTGGCGTAACGGGTATTGCATTGCGAAAGGAGGGTGTTGATTTCATCTCTGGTGTAGGCTTCAGCCGGTCGTTTACTCATGGGTGCTATAAGGGATATACAGAAGAACCCCCAAAAGTGACGAATCAGGAGACGCGACAACTATTGTGGCTCTGAACATTCAATAGTTTACGAAGGTTTTGGCCCTGTGATCCAGAATGTCGGCCACCCCTCTTACCCGATTAGTACTTATTATTTAGCTGAATTAAAATCATTATAATGATGAACCCAGCACTCTTTTACGTAACGTTCCATCCCTTCAGGAATATATGCTTCATTCCATGATTCTCCAACAAATTTTACTAACGAGGCTTCATTCTCCCATTGAGATATCATTACATACTCATCAGGGTCCCACTTTGTCGGCTTTCCAATATTAACCGAGACGAAACCAGACTGAGTCAGAACCGCTTGAACTGAAACTGAAGAAAATTTTGGTTCAAATTCTTCTCGTAGTTCTGGATAAATTTTTACTCTAAATATTCGTGTAATCATTTTTGGTTCTATTCATTTCCTTTGAAATGTATTCGCAAACGCCAAAACTGGTGCTAACGACCAAGCACAGCGGCGGTTTTGGGGTTTAGGGAGTAATGGAACAGAAAACCCGGTTAAGGATCGGTATCATTGGGATCGCGCAATGGTCGCAGCTCACCTCTAATGACGGCATCGAATCACCATGAAGTTGATTGCGCAAACGATCGTTTGTGCAATGATGTCTGGACTACCGTGAATCAAAGGGTTGCGTGTTGCATAAACCTATTGCAAAATGATACTGAATTGCAACAGGTTTATGCAACAATGCTGATAGGCTATGCGCGGGTTTCGACACAGGATCAAGATGCGGGGGCGCAAATTGCCGCCCTAAAAGCGGCTGGGTGCGAACTGCTATTCCAGGAAAAGGCTTCAGGGGGCCGATGGGACAGACCGGAGCTGCATCGACTCATGGGGCAACTGCGCCAAGGTGATGTGTTGGTGGTGTGGAAGCTTGATCGGTTATCACGCTCTCTGAAAGATGTGCTGGTCCTCATGGAGAAAATTTCGCAGGCGGGCGCTGGATTTCGCAGTTTAACCGAAGCGATTGACACTAGCTCACCGGGTGGGCGCATGATGATGCAGATCATAGGCACCTTTGCGGAGTTCGAGCGTGCAATGCTTCGTGAACGCACACGCAATGGTTTGGAAGAGGCTCGCAAGCGAGGTCGTATCGGTGGTCGTCGGCCAAAACTGAAGACGAGTCAGCAGAAAGAAATTATTTCCTTAGTCAATTCTGGGCAGAAAACGGCAGCGGAAGCCGCCAGGTTATTCAACGTCCATCCGTCTACCGTATCACGTCTAATCAAGCGTGACAGAGTTCCTTAACCGGGTTTTCTGTTCCATTACTCCCTAAACCCCAACCCCACAACCTCATTAATTGATAGTAATATTACCAACACCTATTGCTATTTGTCGTGCATCTCCATTCCCTGCAACCATGGCATCAGGTAAAATAAACTGGAAAGAATTAAGCCCCTCACGGACTAACAATTTTGGTGGGTACGAAAATCCCCATTCATTATACTTTTCTTTTGAAGTAATCGTTTTTTTTGCTATTTCAACGCCATTCAACAGCACCGTAAGTCTCTGTGTACCATAAGATAGGCCAGAGAGGGTTACGCTACCTCCATAAACTTTGGCTGGTATCGTAGAGAACAATACACCAGCTGTTTTTCCTTCACTCCAACGAATCCCATCCTCTTTTCGGTACCACCCAAAAAAACTATCCTCGTCATCAAAGTCAATTTTGTTAGAATATAGATGTAAGCCTACATTCCCCGTATCGTTTATTGAATGTATCTTTCCTATCGCATTTTCAGGTTCAACCCAATCAAATTCAGGATACGCAATATTCAGAATTCCGCTGGTAGATTGTCTTACACCAAACCCCCCGCCTACTGCCTTTGGCAAATACTGGTGTAACACCTTTATATTATCTGACTTGACTCTATCTAAATAGCTCCGTTCAATATTAATCATAAAGTCATGTGCAGTCTGATGATTTTGGTAATTCTGTTTAAATAAATATTTTGAAAAGTGGTATGAAGCCACGGGATAGATCAATAAGGCAGAAATGATCACGGCTTTTCCCCGATTAATCCAATTTGGAGAGACTTGTAGAGTTGACTGTGTGGATATCGATTGGATTATCAGCGCGGCAAATATCCCTAAGATTAAAACTTCGTCCAGAAAATACCGCATGGTTGCCATATAGGCTATACCCATCAACGGTCCACGACCTGAGACAACAATAAAATTATCTATGAATAACATTGTCAGTAAAGAGATAATTGGAATCACCACCTGAGGACGAATCCAAATAAGCATTATTGCAATCATCAGCCAGAAAAGACTGCTAGCAGACACCAATATTTCATTATCGATGGGTACGAAGAGAATAATCGCTCCCAACCTTTGAACATAAGCAGCAGTTACCCATAATTTGTCTATTAGTGAAAAGATAGGATCGTGTCGATCAACGTGAGAAAAAAATGAATACCATAAAAAATACAACATTGATATCAACAACAGGGAAAGGCACACGGTTATCCCTTCTTTTGAAATCCGTCTTTCTTTCAAGCTTAAACAAATCTCAATAAAAACGAGTGCCACCGGAATCGTAATTGATTTGACAAAAAAACCATATGCTACTGTTCCCATTAGGACAGCTATACCGCCATGAACGAAAGATTGACTTGTTCTAAAACGTAGATAAAACAGTAGCGTCAAACCGTATAACGCTAAAAATGGAATGCGATGGGCAGAAGCTCCCCACCAGATGACCACATTAATCCATAGAGGACAGGTCATCATTATGAGGCAGATCGGCAGGGCAACTTTGGGAGAAACTAGTTCTACTAAACTCAAGAAAACGATTCTTGCAATTAAAGTCCACCCAAAAGCGATGAGTGCAATAGCCAATTGATAGTTTAGGGGAGAAATATTGAAGATTAAGTAACTTAAAGTTTTATGCAGCGGTGCAAAATGAACATCAATCGGGATGTTCATCATCTCTAGCAACGAATATTTTCCCGCTTGTTTAAAGTGGATATAATCGTCACCGATAAAATAACTGTGTTCTAGGACGAAAGAATATAACTCGTAACCAAAGAAGAGGCCTAACATAACGATAAAGATTTTTATCTTTACAAATTCGGGAGAAACGCCTGTTCTCATTGAGCCAATTCCATAATTAGACAAGTCATTTAATGCACCGCATCATCTCTAAGATGTCTTTAATGATCAGCAAAACCAGAATTGTGATCTGTCAACACTTGCCGGATGCCCGATTTCGCAACTTTCTACATCTCTTCATAATCTACTAGAGACCAGTAGTCGTTAGTTTAATATAGCCGCTGGCGGTTATAAAACCTCAATGTATAAAAGAAGCTCTCTGCAACAGCATTATACCCAAAGCACTACACGGGGCAGGCTCTCCCAACAATTACCCTTGCACTCATGCTTTGTATCAAACCATGTTCTTTTAATAATTTTCGATGACTACATTGAGCGAATCATTGATTTTTAGGCATATTGTTGCTCTCTATTGTGACGCCCAGATCTCAGGCTATCTGAGCTGTGGATTTATCCGACTTTAGAATTATGCTTGCCTCATCTTGGGCGAGGTATAGTCAAATCTGGTATATGGGGAGTCAAGCTGCGTTCTGCTCTAGCTTAATCCCATCTTTAAACTTTACTCCGTTAACAACATCTGCAAGTAACTCATAGCCACGTAACCGGCGAGAAAGCTTTCAGCTCTGCTTCAATGGCTTGAGCTAACAACTTCTGAGCTCCGGTTTTTAATATCTCTGTCAGGGCATATTGTACTGGCGGATGAAGTGAAGCAATACTACCATGGGTCATGTGGTGTATTTCTTGTTGGTTAGTAATCTGCTGAGATCTAGCCAATAGGATACGCTGCTTTAATTATTCCTCATTGGGACAAGGTTCACGTCCCAATCTAGTATCCATTATCGGAACATGAAAACATTTCTATTAACTAATATGCCTCTTCAGCAAAAACTGTGGGTCATTTCCGGTTCGGGTAATGAGCCCATCGTATGAAATAGCGCTATTTTCAGTACATCATAGCTCCTATAGCCATAAGCTTTTCTGGTGACCAGATTTATTTTCCTATTTAACCCCTCAACAGTACCTGAAGAGTAGGCTTTTTTTGCTTTGAACCAATTATTCATTAGCGGCTGATGTCTGCGTACGGTTTTGACAAACTTCTTCATCGGCTCCAGCCTTGATCGCATCGCTCGGTTGCACCATAGCTTTAAATACCGCTCAGCCCAGTAAGGCGATTGATATTGCCAGTAGGCTTGAAAGCTTTCTTTTAACAAATAGGCACGAACACTCTTTAAATCATANTTCAANAATTCNNTCAGNCTCTCTTCNTGATGCNCTGTCAAATTCNCTTCNTTNTTTAGAAAACAGTATTTGCTTTTCTTTAAGATCGGNTCGTANCCCTCACTTTCCAANTGTTTNACCTCTNNNCGCCTGACCTCATCGACNNCTTTGTTAAGCTTNGCNACAATNTGAAAGCGATCNAAAATNTGCAGAGCATNNGGCAGCTTTTTCNTTATCACNTTAAGATAGGGTTTCCACATATCNCTNCANACATATTNAATNGAGNCGATTTGNTCNGGNNTAAGNTGGNGGAAAAANCNTAAAAACGTTTTTACCGTGCGCTCTTTACCAACAAATAGTAATCGCTTGCGACCTTGATCAAGCTGATATACAACCGTCAAATACTGATGGCCTTTTGCGTACTGGATTTCATCAACCCCTATCGCATTAATACCGTCTAAACCCCTGTTTTTCAGGCCAAACTCTACAACATACTGTACGGATCGGTAGACCTTATCCCAGCTGGTCTGAAATGATTCAGCCACCTCTTTCCACGATAGCTTTCTAGCCCACCGAGCGAGAAATAGTTGATAAGCTTTGGTCAGTTGATTTTTCCCATCACACCAAGGTACTGCCTCTACTTTGACACCACAGGCCTGGCAATTGACCCTTCGCATCGTATAACAAAAAAAGACGGTCATGCCCCATATAGGGATAAATTCAAATAACCTCTCCCTCAAATGGTCGTAAACACCTCCTCGCTGGTGACAGCCTGAGCAGACCGGCTGGCTATTCTTACGAGGCCTAATATCAACAATGACCGACATGGAACCGTCGTGTTGTTGCAGCTTCTCGTTTTCATAAACAAAGGACTTGAGGTAATGGCACTGATTGAGTAAAGTTCTTATTCGCATTGGGGGTTTTTGGGATTTATTCCTGGGTTGAATTTGTTTTTTGGCGAAAGTATTTTGAATCCATACCCAATGCATTTCAATCACTTCGTTGAGTATTTTTAAGTTGTCAATGAGGAACGCAGGCATTCATGCCGAGTAGTCATTCATGCCGAGTAGTCATTGATAACTTAAAAATACTCTTCATCCTTTATAGCAGCCCTCTTGCCTACCGGCGAGGGCGGGGTTAGCCTCTCGGCTTAGGGGCGGAGCCCCTGATGAGTCACTGTTTTACCCACAGATACTACTGAAGAGCCCTTAATTTAAGAGTCTTTTTCGCATTAGAATGTAAAAAACCATAATCTCGAACTCGCCGGAATCCTTTAGGAAGAACGTGCTGAAGTATAAGCCAAAGAAAATCTTCTCCTTTTACGGTACGAGTTTTGAAAAGGTTAGTTTTGCTATCTTTATATCGATAGGTTACTTCACTACCTGTATCGTCAATGATATTGTTTTCGTTTCCGATTAAGGCAACCTCCGGGAATGATAATATGCACATGGGGATGATAGTCTAATCGTCTTGAGTGTGTATGCAATACAGCGGTACCACCGATATCCGCACCAAGATTTTTGTCATTTACACCAAACGTTTTTAAAGTGCTAATAGCACTACTGAATAAAGGCTGATATACCTCCTTCTGGTTGTGCCAAGCCAGTGATCGAAGCTCGAATGGTAAGGTGAACGTGACCATAAAATAATCTACAGGTAGAATCTTTTGATTTTGTCGATCTAACCAACGTGAAGTTTCATGATGTTGGCAGTTATGGCAAGATCGATGTCCACACGAGTGAAATGAATACTCTTCGTGATCACAGCTTTGACATTTCAATTGCATTTTTCCGTAACGTTCAGTTCTGCAAGATAACATGGCTCCCAAAGCCTTTTTCTGATTATGAGTGATGCGACTGTCATATTTAGCGTAAAAGTCCTGTTGGTATTGCTCTATGATAGAAATAAGATTCACGATTACCTCTCTCCATCTAATTTGATGGTGAGACGATCAATCATGGTGTTAATCATTTTCTCGGTATTTTGATTTACAGCTTCGGTGAGCTGAGTGTAAATAGCCGTTGTTTTTGGGCATTCATGACCCATTTGGTGTTGAATGGCTCGAAGATTCAATCCATCTTCTGTTAAATGGGTTCCATAGCAATGCCTTAAGCTGTGAATAGTGACCTCTTTTTTAATGTTGCAGCTTTTAACGATAACTTTAAAAGATTTTTGTAGTCCGCCACGGTTCATATGTGTTTTGGCAAAGCGACGGTCCTCCTGAGTTTTGCCTGCTGGAAATAGTAAATTGTATAGGGCCAATTAAACTGTCACATCCAGCGGCCAATTAATTTGTCACATATCAGATTTTGAACAATACTCTCATATTGCTATTTTGGGGGTATTTCAAGGATGATTACGATGACAGATTTTCAACGAATTGTGCAACTTAGGAACAGGGGTAAAACCCAAGAGGAGATAGCCAGAGAGCTTGGGATTAGTCGACGAAGTGTTATTCGCTATCTGAAGGATGGCAAAGTCCCTGTCTACAATCGTCAAACAAATTCAAATAGAAAAGATCCTATGGCAGGGTTTTATGATCTGGCTAAGCAGAAGCTTGAATCAGATCCCAGCATTTTATTGACTGACCTTCATAGCTATTTAGATAGCAAAGGCTATCTAGGAAGTGAACGAACACTGAGAAGGAAAACGCGACCTCTCAGAGACATTAAAAAGCACAAGGAAGTCTATTTTCAAAGAGAAGTACGTGCCGGTGAAATAATGGAAGGTGACTTCACCGAACTGTACGTGCAAATTGAAAACAAGAAAAGGAAAGTTTACCTTTGGGTAACCACACTGCCATTTTCAAATACTTATTTTGCGACTGCCTATTACCACTGTACATTTGAGTGTTTTGCGGAGGGTTCAGTGCTTGCCTTCAATGAGTTTAATGGTATTGCGCAGAAGTATCGACTGGACAATATGAGCCCAGCGGTTTCAAAAATATTATGCGGCAAAGATCGAGTGGTCACTACTCGATACAAGCAACTTCAAGATCATTACGGTTTTGAGCAAGATTTTTGCAACCCAGCCAAAGGAAATGAGAAAGGTAATGTTGAGTCAAATATACGGCATATTAAACGCAAAATTCTTTCAAGGATTTCGCTTCACAACCTTGTGTTTCGAAACCTCGATGCTTTCAAAGAGTTTGTCTGGGCGCTGTGTAGAGAGCATAATGAGTTGACGAATGTGCAGTCCAAATTCAAAGAAGAGCCACTCAAATCACTTCCTGACCAACCCTTTCTAAGCTTTAGAACTGATGTGGTAAACATCAACAAATACTCATTATTCACGCTTAATAAAACAGGCCATATGTACTCTGTACCGAGTCAATACATAGGTATGAGTCTTGAGTTGAGGTTATACCCTAGTAACCTTGAATTACTCCATGAGGGAAAAATCGTTGCAAGTCATAAAAGAATCTATGGTCCTAGAGGGTTAGTCTCCATTGAGCTTGAGCACATCATTAATGGCTTGATTAAAAAGCCTGGTGCCATGAAAGACTGGAAACATCGGCATATCTTATTCAGTCGACCAAGCTGGTTAGCATTTTATAATCACCTGATTGCCAATGGTGGGCACGACAAAAACTACCTCAGCTGTTTGAGATTGATACTTAAGCACGGGCGAGACGTGGTGACATTGGCCATGGAGTTGGAGCTAGAAAACAATGGTCCGATAACAGCGAAGAGCTTAGAGAAAATCATTACCAATGAGATGGATAATATCCACGAAATTAAACCGCTTAAACCCACGCTTCATCATTTTGATGAATTATTACACGGAGGTAACCATGGAAACCAGCTTAAAAGCGAGTCTTGATTCAGGCCTTAAAGCGCTGAGATTGCCGGCAATGTTGGCTTACTATAGCGAATGCGCTAGAGTATCAATGGATGATAAATGCAGTTACGAGCAGTACTTATTGAATTTATCCAAGAGGGAAATGGAGCAACGGTTTTCGAATAAGGTTAAGTATTTGCTAAAAAAAGCAAAATTCCCGAATACAAAAACACTCAATGAATATGATTTTTCGAAAATCGATATTAATAAGGAGCCAATTATACAGCTATGTCATGGGCATTTCATTAACGACCATAGCAATATAATATTCTTCGGTACACCAGGTTCGGGTAAGACGCATTTGGCGATAGCGATCGGTAGGGAGCTTTGTCTTAAGGGGTATAAAATACTATTTGTCACCGGTTGTGAGTTGACCCAAAACCTAGTTAAAGCAAAAAATTCATTAACGCTGACAAACTTTTTTAAGAAAATGTTAACTTTTGATTTGGTGGTGATCGACGAGCTAGGCTATATACCCTTTGAGAAGGCCGAAGGCGATTTACTATTTCAATTTATTAGTGATCGATATGAAAAAAAGTCAATTTTAATCACTACCAATTTGGCCTTCAGTGAATGGGATGTTTTGTTTCAAGACAAAATGATCGCAACAGCTGCGATAGATCGATTAGTACATCATTCGCAGATTTTTAACTTTAAAAGGGATGAAAGCCACAGAACGGAAGAGGCTAGAAAAAGATCAAACAACGAGAGCAAAAAATAAGCATGGTGACAGATTAATTGGCCTCTCATGTGACAGTTTAGTTGGCCCTATCCACGATGATAAGGAACATGATGGTTATAGAATGAGGACCCTAGCTGATAGATTGCGGATAACGGATAAGTCGTTCGCTAGCATTTCGGTTCACACGGACGACCTCCGAGCGTTGATCATTAGTGCCGCGACAGGTGATCCCACTGGTTCTATTGATTCACCCGAGAAGAAGACCTGGAAGAAGCATGCGCAATCATGGTTTAAGTCTGTGAAGGGAGGCGAAGATCTTGCTTCGAAGGCTGATGCCGCAGGAGTGATTAAAAAGCTTGAGCCACAATTGCTACCGTTAATAAACTCGATTTTGGGGTCTGTAGGCGTTGACCAAATTAAGAGTTTGACTGATGAAGGATGAGGATGTCGAGCGTCTCCTGTTGTCACAAGAAAGGTTGGTGCTTGTAGAAGCGCCAGCGGGATGCGGGAAAACCTATCAAGGGGCCAAATACGCAGATATCGAATCTAGTGCGCTTGCTGCTGGGAGACTGTTGATCCTTACTCACACCCATTCCGCCTGCGGTGTCTTTTCCGAAAGGACGAAAGGAAATAAGAAGAGAGTAGACATTATAACGATAGATTCTCTAATTGTTCAGATTGCAGCAACTTACTATAAGATATTAAGTATTCCGTGCGATGTTTCTGCGTGGGCTCGTTCGACCAAAGATGGTTTTGATGTATTAGCGCATAAGGTTGAGCAATTACTTTCGAATAAGTCGATTATATCTCAGGCCCTAGTCTCAAGATATCCAGTAATTGTTTGCGATGAACATCAAGATACTTCAAAAGCACAACACAAAATTATATTAGAACTTTTCAAAGCGGGTGCAAAATTGAGAGTGTTTGGTGATCCTATGCAGGCACTTTATGCCAATACGAAAAAGAAGTTTGAAGAAACAATTGCGAATTGGAAAGAGCTAAAGGCTTTAGGATCATATGCCAAGCTAGAGGTTCCTCATCGGTGGAGTAAGGGTGAATTTCTTCTTGGTGAGTGGGTTTTAGAAGCGAGGAGAGCACTCAGGGACGACGGTGTAATTGATCTAACCGGTAGTTTGCCGCCTGGTTTAAATATTTCTGTCGTTGATAACTCGTCGAGGACGACAGGGGTCTATCTATTGGATAGCGACCAAAGAAAGGGGATTGATAAGATCGTGAGGGAAAACGATAGGTTGCTAGTTCTCGCATCAACAAATAGAACTGTTAACAGTCTTCGCTCGGCTTTTTTCAGACAGTTAGTAATCTGGGAGGGGCATACTAGAGGAAACTTGTCCCAGTTGGTAGATACATTATCAACTCCGAATCTAAATCCAGTTGATGTTGCTGAAGCGACGGTAAGCTTTATTGGCAGTATTTGTGTTGGATTTAGGGCAAGTTCGCATGGTAAAATATTTATTAAAGAAGTACGGGAAGGGGGAACCGGAAAAGCAACTAGAATGCCACTGCATATCCAAAATATGGCTCGACATATCATCGGCTACCCTAATCATATTGGAGTATCAAAGGTGTTAGTTCATTTAAAAGAATTAGTGGATGCTAGAGAAGCAGGGTTTCAAGATATAAAAATAGACTATTTCGCGGAGTTCAATGATGCAATAAGGATCGGCTCATACGGTGATGCTTCGGAAGGTTTCCGAGAGATTAGCCGGATAAGATCCTACATGAAGCCTGAGCCTCCAGATAAATGTTTAAGTACTATTCATAAAGCTAAAGGTCTGGAGTGTAACAACGCAATAATAATGGCGTGTGATAGGGATCATTTCTCAAGTTCGGATTATGCTATTAGAAAACTATATGTTGCTTTAAGTAGGGCTAAGTCCCAGTTAACGATTGTTCTTTCAGCTAGGAACCCAACACCGTTGATAAAATACAATTATTAACTTATTACAAACAAGCGAAGTACTTTCGGCTTTCTAAATGAGGCCCGCTTTCAGCCGAAGTGGGCCACATCAATAATCCGTATTAATCCCATTTTAACGGATTATTGAAGAGGGGCTACGATTAGAGTCTCGATGGCTCAAAACCGCTGCAATTTAACCTCTAAAATACTCTCTCTTGAATACTCGATTTCTCTACAGGCTATGCAGCGCATGGCCTAGAGGTTGATGAGTGAACTTTTCGAGGGAATGGGCATTTAACCCTTATCCGGTAGACAGCCACAGATTAGAACAATTAACGCGTACTGGTTTTGATGCAGAGGTGCTGGATTACGCCTATACCGATTCAGGTAATACTGAAAATGATACTGAGTTTGACTATGTCTACGACGATACGAATCGTTTAGTGGCTGTATCGAAGGCCGGGGTTCTCATAGCTCAATACGATTTCAATGCACTGGGTCAACGCATTAGCAAAACAACAGGTGCCACCACGACCTATTTTCACTACGACCTAGGTGGACGAATGATCGCGGAAAGTAATGGGGATGGAAGCGGTAAACGCGATTTCGTTTACTTAGGAGACATGCCTTTGGCGATGATAGAGCCATCAGGGTGTTTTATCGCAGCGGCCGCTAATGGCACTTATCAGGCGGCTTACTTGCCGATATTGAGAAACTTTAGAGATAACTATTTACTGCCCTCAGGGCCGGGCACCTGGTTTGTACAACAATACTACCGCTATTCGCCCGCCTTTGCTCAATGGTTGTCCCAAGATGAAATGGCGCAATCGGTAGTGCGTACGGCCTTATTGCCTGCCTACGCAGTAGCGTGGTTGGCACAAGAATCCATAGAAACCCAATTACTATTTTGCTTAGGATTTCTAGTGTCAGCTTTATTGTGGAAATTCAAGGTCAGTACCGTTGTTATTCGCTGGAAAAGAAAAGCCAGTGCAGTGCTAGCAACAGTATTAGTATTCTGCAATTCAAACCTTTGGGCATCACCTGTCGATACTGCTGTTCAAACCAGCGGTGCTAAAACCTCAAATTGGGTTGATAGTATGTTCCAACTAGGCCTTGCAGACTGGGCACCTCTACTCTTTATTGTCTGCATATTAATCCACATCACTTTGTATCATAGGCATTACACCTGGGCTAAATTGAAGAAAGGGATGGCCAGTTTTACCCTCATCTGTTTTGGCTTATCGACAACCATAGGCGCAGCTCAGGCGGAAACGTATTATTTTCACACTGATCATTTAAACACTCCAAAGGTACTCACCGATGCCACTAAGCAAGTGGTTTGGCAGGGGAATGCGAAACCGTTTGGAGAGACTGAAGCGATAGTGAATGCGGTAGATAATCCATTGCGGTTTCCGGGGCAATATTTTGATGTGGAGACTGGTCTGCACTATAATTATATGCGCGATTATGATCCGAGATTGGGGCGGTATGTCCAGAGTGATCCCATTGGATTGATGGGTGGGGTTAGCACTTATGGGTACGCGGGGCAACATCCTGTTAATGCTTATGATCCTACTGGGGAGAACATATTAATCCCTATGCCCCTAATGTTCGCAGGTGTCATAGCATATCTTGGGTTTTTAGTTGCGATGCTCGAAGCTCAGCGTGCTGGCGAGATACTAGTTGATGTGGATTTCGTTTCTTTGTATGAGAGCGTAACTATAGGGCCCTGGCCTGGATCAGGCGATATTACAGACCCTGATTTCGCTGGAGATGCTGCTGCGGACGAAGTTGGTGATAATTGCCCTGTTGACGGCCCAGACTGTAATGAAGTTCGGCGTGATTGTCGACAGAACTGTATAGATAGATGGGGTAATAATGTGCTCGGAGGAATTCCTACAACTGATGGAGCCGATTGGATAAGCAGATGTACTAACCGTTGTGCTTCCAACCTTGGCTGCTAACTATCATCATTTGTTAACTCGATTAAATTGGCTTTATAATATGGAAAAGAGCTGTTCGTTTTGTAAATTGGAGGAACGCCAGGTAAACTTATTAATACAAGGACCGAGTATTTGGATATGTAATAGTTGTGTGGAGCTATGCCAAAAAATGCTAAGCGAGGGCTATGAAGACTTTAAGGATGACGGTAAGCCTATTTGCTTGTCTATACCAAATGGAGTGACCACCGTGGGTAATTTAAGGGCGATGATTTCAAAATACCACTTTAATCAGCCAGTTCAAATTGGAGTTAAGTAGTATGGAGAGAGAAATTGCTGTTAAAGTTATGAGGCAACTGATAGAGGGTCGGAAAGCACTTGCGGCTATTGAAAATATCGCGAATAAAATGGAAGATAAAAAAGAGTTTGTAGATTTTATGAAAGTTGTTTTTGAAGCTCTTGGAGGAATCGAGGACGGCCCAATGTTGGTTGTTACTAAGGAGCATAGTGATTTAGCCGCAATGTTTATTAATGAGTAAGTGCACCACAAACCAACACGTCCAGATTCATTTAAAAAGTAATTCAACTACCGCGCTTCGCTCGTTAGTCCTTATCAATATATCCGATATTTGCGAATATAAGACTTATTGATAAGGGCTACCTGTAGATCGCCAGAAATGTCGTACAATCATGATTTGGGAAAAAATATGATGTTAATTTTGCGCACCACACTAGACCCCTATTATTCAATATTTCGATTTGTTAATTGTTGATTGCCTAGAATAGCCCAAAGTAATAGCCCTACTGTAGCTAAAATAATAGCTGCTTCTTTTATGAGCAATATCTTTATCATATTACTCATAAAGATCACGTCATCCCAGTTCATACTAGGTGTTAATTCCCAATTTCCTGCCGTACAAACCGCCCTTTCTCAACCAATTTAACATCAGAACACAAGCGTCTGTTTATAACGGTAATTTGGTTACACCATTTTCTACCTAAAAATATTGAGTCGCTCACCATCTAGATTTAGATCATTACGCACCCAATTTCATTCCCCAGC
>JAESQG010000305.1 GCA_016765265.1 Pseudomonadales bacterium
ACGCCCACTAATTCTTTCACCTCGTCCCAGCTTGCCAAACGGCTGGCTACAGGATCACCGTTAGGCGTTTGGTGATTCCGAGTTCTTGAGGTAGAAAAACCCATCGCTCCTGCGCGTATGGAATCAGCTAGCTCATCCTTCATAGCTTGCATTTCTATGTCCGTAGGGGCCTCTGTAAAAGCACGCTCACCCATGGCAAAAGTACGTAATGCCGAATGACCGACGTAACCACTATAATTTATGCCTTTAGGCAGGCGATCAAGACTATCAAGATATTCAGGGAAAGTTGTCCAGGTCCAGTCTATCCCCGCCTCCATGGCGGCACCGGAAATATCTTCGGCACGTTCAAGATTACGCACCACAAGATGCTTGTCTTTTGGCGCGCAAGGGGCCAACGTAAAACCACAATTACCCATCACAACCGTAGTTATTCCGTGCCACACGGAACAAGTACCTAATGGATCCCAAGACACTTGCGCATCCATATGGGTATGACCATCGATAAAACCGGGTGAAACAATCTGGCCTGCTGCATCAATAACTTCTTTTGCGCTATCAATATCACTAGCTGGAATAGTACCAATAGTTTTGATTTTGCCCCCAACTATACCTAAATCGGCGTTAAAACGAGCATTACCAGTACCATCGATAATAGTTCCATTCTTAATCACTATATCGTATGACATATCATTTCCTCCTGAAATTGTTTGCTGATTTTGACGGGCTTTACATCTGTTTTTCTTTACATTTGATTCTTGGGCATCATTGTCCGGCACCATGATGTCCAAGTCGAGTAAAATATAGGGAGTCCCTGCGGTGATACTCGGTATTTCGTCAAGACACGCTACAAAATACAGCAACTTAACCCGATCCAAGTGTTATTGGCTCTTGAACCCTAAAAGGCAATCACATTTTTTGACGCAAAACCCCACATGGTTTCTGCTGGAATATCACAAGTAATTCAGCATTTAGCCTCAACTTTTATGCTTGAAGTGACTGAATCTTGAGATTATGGGACGTTGGGATTATGGGACGTTGAGATTATTGAATATAGCAGTTAAAGTCTGTATCTGTTACCCAGAGATTTTTTATGGTTATGTAAGTTAGCCGCCAAATTGATACCCAGAAATAGGAGAAAGTTATGTTTAAACCGATTATCTCATCGGATTCCCATGTGTGCGAGCCACCCGATTTATTCACTGCACGAATCGATAAAAAATATCTTGATGATGCTCCTCGCATCATTAATGACCCCAAGCGTGGTGATGTGTATACCATCAAGGGACTTAAAAAACCGATTCCTTTAAGTTTGGTCTCTGCCGCCGGCCTTCCCCCAGAAAAATTAGCGGCTAAAGGCGCGAAATTTGAAAACCTTCATAAAGGCGGTTGGGACCCCACTGCTCGTCTACTCGATCAAGATAAAGACGGCATCGCCGCAGAAGTTATTTATCCTTCAGTAGGAATGGAAGTCTGTAATTTAAAAGATCACGATTACAAAAAAGCATGCATGGACGCCTACAATCTTTGGATCACTGAATTCTGTGATCCGGCACCTGATCGATTGATCGGTTTAGGGCAAACGCCAATACGCAGTATTAGTGAAGCCATTGAAGACCTACAGAAAATTAAAGATTTGGGACTTAAGGGCGTGATGTTGCCTGGCCGACCAGCTATGGAAGATATTGACTATGATGACCCTATCTTTGATGACCTTTGGCAAGCGGCCATCGATCTAGAACTACCCCTTAGCTTCCATATCCTTACCTCTAATGAAGGTAAGCACATGCAATTTCGGGGCACTAGCATTAATTCCGGTTACGCCATTATTCGCGCTNATCAAGATATCATGAGCATGTTTGTCACCTCAGGTATTTTTATGCGCAATCCAAAATTAAAAATTGTCTGTGTTGAGGCTGATGCAGGCTGGGTTCCACATTTCATTTATCGCATGGATCATACCTACAACCGACANCGTTTTAGATTGCGAGGTGCAGAACTCGATAAAATGCCCAGCGAATANTTTTTGGAAAANATNTACTTAACCTTCCAAGATGATATTGTTGCATTCACTATGTTAGATGCGATGAATCCACGACGAATTATGTGGGCCAACGATTTTCCTCACAGTGATTCCACTTGGCCGTGGTCGCAGGATTTGTTGAAAAAATATGTTGCTCCGCTGCCCCAAGAACAACAAGATATGCTCCTACATGATAATGTGGCTGAGTTGTATAACTTGAATATTGGCTAGCGAGGATGGTTTAGTTTGAACACATCAAGGTTTATTCTGAAGAAGTAAACCTTGATGATCCCGGTCTAATTAATAATACCTTTTACGCGTTAATAAAATTAGGTCGCCGTTTTTCAGAAAACGCCTTAGGCCCTTCTAAACTATCCGCCATACCGCGCAGATTTCTTTCCACTGCAACCCCATACCGAAATGACTCACTAGGCTCCATGTAAGCACCACGATATACCAGCTCTTTATTATTGCTTACCGATCTAGGCCCCATATCTAACATGCGATCAGCATACGCTAATGCCATTTCCATCAATTTTTCTTTCGGTACCACTGCCTGCGCCCAACCAATGTTATAACAACGCTCTGCATCATACTTCGTGTCACCCCACATGGTAAGTTCCAGCGCGCACCCAAGTGGCATCTGTCGAGTCAATGGTGCCATCCAAGCTGCACCCGGCATATTCCATCTCGTTTCCGCAATACCCACTGTCGCGTGNTCTGCCATAATCCGAATATCACACTGCATTGCCATCATAAAACCGCCGGCTATTGCAAAACCATTTATTGCGGCGATAGTGGGCTTCCACAGATTTAACTTCTCTGACATATTAATAAAGTCTAGCTTGTCCTTGTTCTTACCGGATTTGGGTTTCGGCTTGGCGTCCTTTGCAGCTTCTCGACCTTCTGAAGTTTCTATTAAATCCGCACCAGCACAAAATGCTTTTTCACCCGCACCAGTTATCACTGCCACACGGGCTTGTTTGTCGTCACGATAGGCTATGAGCGCGTCGGTCAGTGCGCCTCCCATACCGTCACCAAATGAATTCATCCGATGCGGCCGATTCATGGTGATTATCCAAATCCGACCGTCTGATTGTTTGTCGATGAGAACAACATCGCCTTCTTGTTTTGTATCTCTATTCGTAGATCCTGACATGCTTTTTCCCCTTTAGCATTTAGTGATATAAGATAATACCGAGAAGACTCCAACAGTCAACAAGTAAGCTTGTAACCTTCNCCGGAGGCACGGGACCNTAAAACTAATAGAATCTTCAGGGCTGTATAAAAATAACTCTTCAGTACTTTTTAACACTCATCAATTACTACCTGCCCGCGCCAATTGGCTCAATAAATTGGCTCACACTTTCGCTAGAAACAATTTCTGAAAACTCTTCAGCCATGCATTCAGTTTCCGTCAATACTGAATTCCAATAATCAATACGCTCGTTATGATCAAGCACTTTATAATCCTTCCGATCTGGAATCTTTTGATAGCGCAAGGTCCCTACTAACTCGTCAGAGGGACAAATGAGTAATATATTATCTAGGTGGCTCCTAATTGGGTTTCGCCAGGTCAGTGCTTTATCAAACCAACCAGGAATCAATTGATTGTTAAAATGTGGGTAAAGCACTATTCCGTCTTGGTCTTGATTTAAGTCATCTTGGTCTAAGTCATCTCGACCTAAAAATGGAATATCAAAATTGTAATCAAGTAACCCCCCATCTCGATAAAGCCCTGGTGTAGCGCCGGAGATATTCGTCACAGGGGAAACCACTAGAGGGATGGCGCCAGTAGCTATCAATGCTTTTTCCAAATTATCAGAAGTTAACTTAATATGTTGCGTCGGAAAATCATTAAGATGAAAAAAAGGCGGCTTTTCCTTGGGAGCATGAAAGAACGCCCTCTCATAGAACAGCCCCAACGATCGACGGTGAAACATATTAGCCAAAAAACTCAGTGCCAAACCCGCCAGTAATGTGCCCCTATTAGTGCTGCGGGTAAATGCTTTGCTACGCACTGCCATAATATTGGTGTGAAAATGTGGATTATCCAGTATGTGCTGAAGACCATCAGAGCCCAATATATAGTGGAGCATCTCTTCTGCCCGTTGTTTGACGAACTGAGGACTGGGCTTATCCGGATAACGCTGATCTCTATATGCTTCTTCCAATCGATCATATGCGTCCATTGGATTTTGCTGAGCGAAACAAGCAAACCGCCAACTACCTGAGGACGACCCCAACAAATGTATCGAGTGTGAAATCCCGCTGAGCCATTCTCCAAAAATAAACCGGTCAAGTCGATTTAACACAAACCATTTCGGCCCCCCGGATGCACCTACAATTACCTTGATTGACTGGGGTGTGAGGCCATTTTCTTGGATTGACTTTAATGCCTTTGGACCGGCATATAGTTTTATAGCAGATGTTTTTTTTGAGATCATTTGCGGAGACATATCCAAAGAGACTTAACGCGCCTAGCGGGATAGGCGCATTTATTTGCAGACGGGCTAGTCCGTCACAATGCTTTCTTTAACATTGACATCATAGGTTTGCATAAATCCACCCACTGTAACCAACGCTCTTGCTAACGCCACAAATGAATTCGGTACCGTAATATGCTGTACCCGAAGGATTTCTAGAGCATCAGACAGCAGCTCGGTATATTCAGTATCGAAATTTTTACTGCCCAAAAATATCCGGGTAAGATCTTTGAAAGTATCTTCTTGTATTCCTTTGAATCCCGCTCGAGTAAATACCTCACTTAAGGATTCGTTAGACCTATCCAACAAAGTAAATAAAAGCGCCGAATAATGTGTTGTCTCCTCCTGTGTGAGTGTACCGATAACACCAAAATCCAATATAGTGATTTCACCCTTTTCATTAATAATAAAATTACCGGGATGTGGATCTCCGTGAAATACCCCAAATTTCGTGATCTGTTGAATATAACTATTTAACAGCAAAGCTAAAAGATCACTAGCCTGGTCTGGATGTTTGTCTAAGTATTCCCGGAGCCGAAGACCGTCGACCCATTCTGTCACCAATATTTTATCACTGGACAGCTCATCAACTAAGACTGGAAATTTTATTCGATCGAGGTGATCAAATTGAGAGAATAGCGTTATGTTTTCCCCTTCCTTAGAAAAATCTAACTCCTCTTTCGTTGTCTTTAATAATTGATCGGCAATTTGCTGTACGTCGATTTGCGTAATAAACCGAGCGATAGCCTGTGCCAAAGCTTGGAAAATAACAAAGTCCTGCTTAAATAATTTAATAACGCCCGGCAATTGAATTTTGATGGCAACCTCTCGACCGTCATGTAATACCGCTTTATGAACCTGCGCTAAAGATGCAGTTGCTATGGGCGTAGGATCAATACTCAGAACTTTTCCCTTCCAATTGGCACCCCACTCCCCAGCCAGCACTGGAATTAGTTCACTAAACTCCACAGACGCGGCATCGTTCTGCAGTGTTTTCAGTTCATCAATATACTCTCTTGGTAATAAATCCGGTCGGCAGCTAAGTATCTGAGCTACTTTGACCCAGATAGCAC
>JAESQG010000306.1 GCA_016765265.1 Pseudomonadales bacterium
GAACACTCTGCAGCGCTTCGCTGTATTGGCTTAAAACGCGCAAGCCGTAATCCATTCGTTGTCGAATCTGCTGATCGTGTTCGTTGTCGTGTGCTTCCAAATCATTAAACATATGGTCTGCATGTCGAACGATGATATGTTCTGGAATAAAACAGACGTGATTATTTTTGTATCCCGTTGATCTCAACTCCACTACAGGATAGGAGCCACCTTCACCGGCTGAAACGGTCACGATCATGGCGGGCTTGTGTGACAGTTCGCCATTGTCGCAAAACAACAGAAAATTCTTCAGCGCGGGTGCTGCCATTCCTGCCCATTCGGGAGAAATGATGATAAAGGCATCGCTGATTTTTAATTGCATTGAAATCTGCATCCATTGTTTGCTGAGATCTGATTTTGGGTCGTAGATGTCCTCGCTCCACATGGGAAGATTGATGTCTGACACCAGAATCTGTTCGATTTCATTTCGATCGTCTAATTGTTGCAAGTTATGTTCGACGTATCTTGCTATTTTGTTACTGTTAGACTGTGCTCTATGGGAGCCTGAAATTATGCAATATTTCATATTTTTTCTCTTTTGATTGTTGAAGGGTTGGTTTTAGGATTCTTCAATTTACGTACACTGTACGCGCGACATCTGGAATACCGTCCCGTACGTGATACATCGAGACATAAGGTCCCCTTCCTGCCACCAATAAAATGGGCACGGAGTCCTGGTCGTCAGCGTAAGATAATTCGTCGCAATACAGTGCTTTAGGGTAATTATCGGGAGAAAACTGCGAATCCACTAAAGTACCGTCTTTTTGATAGCTATTGAGTTGATAGCCATAAGTCACCGTATGCACATGATCGTTAAATTGAATGGCGTCTTCACAGGTATTGAGTTGAAATGCGCTCCAGCTATGCAGTCCCTTGCGTTGTTCTAGGTTATATTCGATGGCAGAGACGTCACCGNTTCCGTTTATTAAAATATTACCATTGTCTAATTGTTTAATTCTTTTGATATTGCCAACCACTTCGATGGCTAGTTTTATTTCTTTTGTTTGGGCATCAATTTGATAAAGGTTCGCATAGGGTACAGTGCTTTCTACGCCCTGGTCTTCTTCGGACATGCAACGCTCTGATATCAAGATATCTTCATCATAATAACAAGCCGCCCATAGAGGCCGGTCGAAAGTGTCAATCCATACAAGNNCNCCATCTNTGGTGGAAAGNTGNAAGACCTCTCCCGCTTCATTCACAGCAATACAGTGGGTTTCATCTGGAGAAAGCGCTATATCCCTNACAATCGAACTAGATAGATATTGCCAGATGNTNTCGCCAGATCTGCTAGCCTTGAATACGGTGCCATTTGTACAGCCAGCGATGAAACTGCCATCCTGTAGTGGTTTTAATCTACGTACTCGACCAAAGCCAAATGAGGGTAAGCGATTAGTCACTTGAAGATCGTAGGCACNCAGCTCTGACACACCGTATTTAACTTGGCAGACGCCGCCGTCTTCAAGAGGACAAAAAACGGTATTATTGTTGATGGGNTCTTTAACTATATCCCAAATGCAATTTGAACCGAACGGCGCTTCAGCACTAACTTGTCCNTGCTGATCTATGCAAAATATTTCNCCAGACTCTAGGCCAACATAGGTGTGATCCTTATCTATATGAGCAACNTGTTTNAACTGAAATTTGAAAGGACCTACTTTTTGTTTTAATTGCGGAATGTCACCGCTATTGTCGAATATATATAAATGGTGATCGAAACAAGCAACATAAGCCGTTTCGCAATCTGCGCTCAATTCCAGCCATTCACAATCGTCATCTGTGATTCTAACCCTATGAATGCTTTCGCCATTGACGCCCACAATGCAAAATCCACGATGATTGTCCGTTGTCATCCAATGTCTGTTATGTTTTGAGTCATAACGAATGCAGTGCACCGGACCATAGTCCAGGCGCAATCTTTGTTCAAATGAACGCTCAATGTGACCGTACCAAACGAACCCCGTACAATCCGACAACACATGATTGTCTTCAAGATCGGTACATAAGGATTCTGGAAATGCGTTCATATTCGTCGGTAGCTCTTGCAAGTAGCTAAGATCTTCCGCGTTAAATTGTAAAGTAGTGCCGTAGGGACCGACGACCAACACTTGATCTTTCCACAGAAACAAACCATGGCTCATGGTGGGTACTGGCGTAGATTCTTGACGTGTTTTTTCGTCACAAAAGTTACGCAGATAAATAATATTTTTTAGTGATAGATCACTGAACCTCCATTGGATCAAATTACCTTGCATATCTCGGCCATAGATATAATCGTCATTGGAAACAATGATATACAGTGGGTGAATTCGTCCCGGATAAGGATCAGATTGTGCAATGATCTCTAAATCCTTTGTCATCTTATAAACAACGCCATTGTAGTCACTGGCTAATAAATATTGTTTAGAGGGATGAACGTTAATGTGTAGTATCCGTTGAGTCATGAGGTCCTCTCCAAAAAAAACGGGGTTTTAGTTGAACCAAACTTGATTCAACCAAAACCGCCTTGCTTCATCTAAAATGTGGTGCAATTTTAGAATTGGCTTGCTACAGGCTTTAGTGCTCTGAATGAAGAAACACGCCTTAAAGAGGAAACAGGCTTTAATGACGCCACCCTTAAAGATGATACAGGCACCAAACTAGTTCGTATGGAGGCGAAGTTAAATCCACCTGCAACCTGGTTAGTCTCTTCTACAGTTAGTTTTACTTTCTCGTTAATTGCTCTAGACATGATATGTCTCCTTAGTTTTNTCAGTGATTGTTTATATAAATGTTTATTTAATGTGTTTAAGGATTTTTAAATTCCCAGAACACGAGTAAGAATTTAAATGTTCTTGGATTTTCAGACAGTGACTTTTTTTACATTTTTAATGTGAAAAATCTCCAAGCGGTNTGAATCTTAAAATCAGTAAACTTGCNTCATTATTTTNGNCACANACCTTTAACGCTATCTAATTGAGAGGGACAGTAAAATGAATCAGCAAGCGACGGACATGGAGAACAAGGAATCTAAGCCCCCAGAGCTATTTGCAAAGGCGGTGGTTAGGCAGAGCGTTAAGATTCCTGTAAAGGATGGAAAGTATACTGGCGATTTTATTACCTTTCATGGCCTGGCAGAAGAGGAAGAGCATTTTGCCATCGGTTTAGGCGATTGGCGCACAACGAAGCANCCGTTANTAAGNATTCATTCCGAATGCTTGACTGGGGATACTTTTGGGTCGACGCGATGTGATTGCGGTAAACAGTTAGATGAAGGCATTGAAAAAATAGCACAGCAAGGTGGGTTGATACTTTATTTGCGACAGGAAGGTCGCGGCATTGGTTTATATAATAAATTAGATGCTTACAAATTGCAGGACAAAGGTTATGACACCTATGAGGCAAACCGCTTGCTAAACTTCCCTGANGATATGAGAAGTTATGTTTGCGCTGCGCAAATGCTCGATGCTCTAAAAATAAAGAAAGTAAAATTGCTTTCCAATAACCCCAAAAAAACCAGTGGACTCAAAAAACGTGGCATCGATGTGGTCGATATCCATCGCACTGGCGTTTTCTTAAATGAAGACAATCTAGTATACCTACTTGCAAAAAGTGTGAAGACATCCCACACCATCGAACTGGATTTAAAAGCGTAAAGCTAACTGTAAAATAGGTTTCAAAAAGGATATAGAATAATGATAGAACACAATGCGCCGATCAGCGGTATCGCCAGTTATAAAGATAAATACATTTCTACTGCTGGATATGATAATCAGGTCATACTCTGGGATGCCAAAACGAAAACGGCGTTGAACAGGGGTTTGCACGNCCACCTCGCCAATCAATGTCGTTTCAGTAAAAGTGGAGAGTACCTCATTACCTCAAGTAGCGATAAGACCGGTAGAGTATGGGAAGTACCGTCCATGCGTTTAGTCGCTGTGTTGTCAGAACATGAGGATGATGTGGAATCTATTGCTATTTCTGATGACGATCAGCTCATTGCTACCTGTTCAAGAGATCATAAAGTGAGAACCTACTCCATTGACGGGCAGTTACAGAACATAATTGAAGGCCATACTCAAGATGTAATATCGGTTGAATGGATTAACAATAGCCGAGAGCTTATAAGCTCCAGTGATGATGGCACTGTCAAGCGATGGGATGGAGAGAGTGGCGAGCTGCTGGAAAATATCGATCTCGGTGGTGTGGAGACGGATACCATCGTCATTACTAAAGAAGGTGTGATATTCGCTGCTAATGATAACGGTGAGATTATTTCTATTAGTAATGGGGATCGAAAAACATTTTTTGCTCACAACGCGGGAATAAAACGATTGGTCTACTCGGATCAAACTAATGCCTTGGTGAGNTTAAGTTATGATAGAAAGGTGANAGTGTGGCATGTTAAGAATCAAAAGGAAATTGAATTATTCAGAGAGACTGATATCCCCGCAATAATATGGCCTAGGTCTTGTTGTTTTATTGGCATACAACATTTGGCCTTTGCTACATTTGGCAGTAGTTATGCGACACTCGATCTAGACACCATGGAGTGGGATGACTCTGGAATAAGACCGACGCATGGTGTTAACGCAGTGCTACATATTGATACTAAACAATATAGCATTGGTGATGCTGGTATTTTTAAACAAGATGGGAAGGCACTGCATACTTTACCCAGTTTATGTAATTTTCTAGCCCAGTTGGATGATGCCATTGTGACGGGAGGACAAACCGGTGAAATATTTAATGGAATTACCGGAGAGTTGATCCATCAACACCGATCTCCCCTTAACTGTGGTACNAGCTACCAATTAAAGGGAATCCACNATGTTGCTATAGGCGCTTATACTGGGGAAGTCATTATCCTTAAAAATGNAAACGGNTGTATCGAGCATGTTGGTACTCATATGTTACAAGACAANGCCATTAANGGAATNGCGAACGATGGCAATACTTTGTTTACGGTTTCTGCTACAGGACAAGCTGCCTGGCATGATTTAGAAACATTAGAGTCCATTTGGGTGAAGGAANCAGCCCACGATAAAATTGCAAATGGCTGCGCNACATTACAGAACGATGCCTTTGTTAGCATCAGTCGAGATCTTAAACTGCGTATATGGGATCAGCATGAGTCATTTTGCTATGATACCCCTCACACCTATTCAATCAAATGCGTAACCGTCAGCGAGGATAGTCGCTATATCTGCACAGGAAGTTATGGTGGCTATGTAGCTATTTTTGACTCCCAAAGCAGGTCATGGACAACAGTCGTTCGGCCTACAACCGCTGGGATATCTTGCGTTACACCCCAAAGTGACAACAATGGTTTTTTCGCNAGCTCCTATGATGGACAAATATATTCAATTTCAGTTTAGCAAGAGAGCGATAAGATAATGCAAAATGTGTTCACTGGNTTGATGGCGCGTAGCTTGGAATTTANTCCCACTTATGAAGATGGGATGGCAAACCACTTGCCCATGGCGTTACTGGCATTAAGAGGTATAGGAGCTGATGAATCTAAGCTTGAGGCTTTTTATCGGCATTACAGTACTCGTCTTGAAGCTCTAGAATATGAGGTTCTGGAATGTAAAAAGGAACAACCAGTATCTCTCAGTCGCAAAACCTTGGGCCGACAAGAACTCTATTACTCCTACTATCTTTATTTCCAAAACCGTTTGTCCCAGGAGAGTATAGATACAGTGTTAACTTCAGCAATGGCAGTGCTAGATGAGGGTATATCCGGATCAGCCTTCCACTGCGTTATTCGTCTGGGATATGCAGTTGAGTGGGGGGAGCATCGTGAAATAGCGGCAGCGCTAGCATTTTTTGCTACCGATTATCAAAGCTTAGGTCAGTTACAGTCGGAAGAGGATTCAGTCTCCGTGTATCCTGAAAGTATAGAGAAACCCGATCACTTACACCGTAGCTCGTATGGAGTAGAAGATGTCATTGGATTGGTCCAGTCCACTGGTTCATTGTGTGAGGTAGACTTTGATGCCGTGACCATCATTGAAAAACTGGATTACGCTGCGAATATTCTAGAGTTTAAACAAGTCATAGCTCTCGTGGAGCAGATTGATATTACGCTTGAAGATATTGCAGAGCTTTGTTTACAGCTTTATGCTTCTACAAATAACTTTACCGCATTGCATGGGATCACTGCCAGCCATGCAATGCGAATTTTACTGCCTTATTGTTCAGATAAAACCAAAGTTTTACGTTATTTTCTAATTGCCATTGTTGCAGCCTACATTTCAATAGGAGCCCCTAGGGTTAAATCCCATTGTTATCGAGGAGCAGTAAATTGGCAGCCTCTTTTAGAATTGACTTTGGAGTCCAGTAATGACCACACAATAAAATTGATTCATAGCTGTGAACAAGAATACAAGCACTATAAAAATCCAGTTTATTTCTACGTGGCGGCGAAAGTTTTAGAACGTGAATTTTCAACAGATATTTTGGAATAATGTCCTGGGGAAATAGCATATTCGTAAATAGACTGCCAACTTTAATAAAAACTTTAATACAAACTTTAATACAAACTACAGTACCAACTAAAAAAGTCGGTTAAGGACGGAATAGGGTAAATATAATGAACATGGTAGCGGATACAGTGATAGCCGGTAATATAAACGAATTGAGCGATCGTATGGCCATGGGTTTTAACGATGGCTATCGAAAACTACGATTTCAGAATATCGAGTTTACTATTGAACAATTGCGTAAGATGGAAATACATGAGCTGCTTCTAGTGGTGGAGAATCCCTCGACCCCGATTGCGCATCGTTATGCCGCTGGTCAGCTATTGGCTATACTTGGAGATCCTAGAATTGATAATTTAAATCCGCAAATGCTCACGATCAAATCTGGTGTAGCAAAAGTGGGTCTACCTTTTGAGAGAATTGACAATATTGTTGCACAGTATAAGAACTTAGGTGTACTTAAAGAATGGATAGAAAAAGAATGCCCGCATTTCGAGACTCCTCTGCCAGAGTTTAAATTGGCGAAATATCCCCTCACTAATCAAGAATATCAACGATTTTTACTCGACAGGCCCGATGCGGAAATACCTTCAAGCTGGGCCTTTGGCCGCTATCCGCTCCACCTCTCTAACCACCCCGTTTATACCATCAGCGAGGAGTCTGCGGAAGAATACTGCCAATGGATTTCAAAAAGAACGGGCCGAAAATTTCGTTTACCTACCGAAGTGGAATGGGAATACGCGGCATCAGGTCCCGATGGAACTGAATTCCCGTGGGGAGATTACTACGAGGAAGACCGTGCAAATACCGCTGAATTCGGACTTTTTGCTAGCACGCCAGTAGGGATTTTTATTGAGGGCGCGTCGCACTTTAATGTGTTGGACATGGCGGGGAACGTTGAGGAGTATACTTCTGACGACTATTGGACTTATCCCGGTGGTCGAGAGGTGATGGATGATTTGATGGAAAAACGCGGTAGTTATAAGGTGGCCAGAGGCGGGAGCTTTACTCGTTTTCGTGATTTAGCTCGCTGTGCCCGCCGTCACGGTCGATATCACAAAGAGATTTATGTTATGGGCTTTAGACTCGCGGAATCCATTTAGTTAAGTTTTCTTTATAAATTTCGAAGCGGCTCTGCTGTCGAGCATTTGCTGAATGTCAGCATCGGAGTAACCCAGTTCTAGGAGTATCTGTTCCGTATGTTCACCTAGATTGGGTGCCAGGCGTCTGATTTCACCTGGTGATTTTGAATAGTGAATGGGAATGTCAGTGGTTCGAATCGTGCCTTCGGTTTGATGCTCTCGCTGTTTGAAAAAATCAACAGCTTGCAGGTGAGGCTCATGAAGTAAATCTTCGAGATCGTTAAGTTCTGCAAAGGGTATGTCCCCGGCAGTAAACAGGTTAACCCAATCGGCGGTACTTTTTTCTGGCATCGCAGCCTCCAGCAGAGTATAGAGTTCTTCAAAGTAAATTGTGCGTTGGGCGAAGTCAATAAATCGAGGGTCTTCTCTCAACGCTGGTTTACCGATAATGCCAAAAATATCAAACCAATGTTTTTGCGTATTCGGTAATACGCCTAAATAACTATCCTTAGTTTTGTAAGGCCGGCGATATTTATTATAGACGCGGGGATAACCCATTTCGGCCACGGGTGGTTCAAAAACCCTGCCATGTAAATGTTCAACAAGATTAAAGGCAACAATGGATTCAAACATAGGCACTTCCACAAACTGACCCTCGCCTGTGCGCTCACGATGCAATAAGGCGGTGGTCACCGATGATGCCAACATCACGCCAACGATCTTGTCGATGATGGGCATGGGTACATAGCCGGGTTCACCGTATAAACGTTGGTTCAGCATGGCAAACCCTGAAGCCGCCTGAATAATATCATCATAGGCAGGACGTTCAGCGTAGGGGCCGTTTTGGCCAAATCCATTTGCTTGTGCATAGACAATATCAGGTTTAATCGCAGCGACTTCTTCATAGCCTAGCCCCAAATTTTGTATTGCCTTAACCCGCATGGTATGGACAAATACATCTGCACCCGCAATCAATTTATGCAGCGCCTGTTGTCCATCGGCGGTTTTTAGATCGAGACAGATGCTGCGTTTATTGCGATTGCAATTCATAAAAACCGCTGACATACCCTTATTTCGACCGGCGCTAATATGGCGTACATCGTCGCCTGCGTGTGACTCTACCTTAATGATATCGGCACCCATATCACCGAGGTTTTGAACCGCTAATGGGCCGAGCACATTTGCTGTTAAATCAATGATACGATACCCGGTTAATGCACCTGCCATTTATTTTCTCCCTAGTAAATTGTTTCTAATTTATGAGCTGTAAAATATTGTCTGTAAAATATTGTCCGTAAAATATTGACTGTAATTTATGGTCTGTAATTTATGGTCTGTAATATATTGACTGTAAGTTACTGCTGTTCTGAACCTCGGAATCGCGTCTTAAGCGCGAAGTGTCTCCATAATACGGGCGAGTTGTTCGTCATCTTTAGAGATAAAGTTGGATGTGGTTCTATCAACAAAATCACCATAACGTTCCTTATAAACTACGGCAACGGCTTCTGGTTCGCCCACCACTGCAATTTCATTCAGAATCTCATCGGTGATTAGCGTTCCCATCTCGTCCCATTTGCCTTCTTTTGACATCCGGTTGAGTTCAGGTTGGAGTTCGCCCCAGCCATGAATTGCGAGCACACGTTGGTAGGCAGGTGTTGAGCCATAAAAAGCGATTTGTTTGCAAGCGGCTTTTTTATTTTTCTTAAGTTCTTCTTCCGTACGACCGCTTACCACGAAAGCGGGAAAAGAAATTTGAAAATCTTCTCTTTTACGGCCGCTTTTCGCCAGGCCGGATTCAATCGCGGGTAAGGATACTTCACGAATATATTTTTCGGTAGTAAAACCGTGCAAGATGATACCGTCAGCCACTTCACCCGCCACCTCGGCCATTAATGGTCCGACACCGGCAAGCAGCACTTTAGGCGCGCCGTAGTCAATATCTTGCGGGGTAAACATGGGTGTCATCAGGCTGTGAGTGTAGAAGTCTCCGCGAAAATTAAGTGGCTCACCTTCGTGCCAACAAGCCCAAATTGCTCGCATAGCTAGAATAAGTTCTCGCATCCGTTTTGCTGGAGAAGACCAGGGCATACTGAAACGTTTGGTGATATGAGGTTGTACCTGTGAGCCAAGGCCCATCACAAAACGGCCCTTTGAGTAGCTATTCAGATCATGGCCAATATTGGCGAGCAACATGGGTGTTCTGGAAAAAGCCACTGCTATGGATGACAGCAATTCGATACGTTCGCTGTTTTGCGCTGCCAGTAATAAGGGGAAAAACGGATCGTGACTGGTTTCAACGGAGGTCGCACCGTCGTAGCCCGCAGCTTCAAGTTTCTTCACACTGCCCGGAACAGTGTTCAAGTTAGGGCTAAGTCCTCTATCTAATTTCATGTTGGGTCTCCGTTGATGTTTGAGTACTTGTTATTAAGGCAGTTTGATAATCTGTTTTTCTGGTTTTTAACACGCCTGGTTGAAAGCAAAATAAGGCTTTCGCTAGAAAGCGTAAAGCCTTATTTAAAAGAGTTGTAAAGCTGAAAAACAGTGCTAGATTACTAAAATAATCTTGTACAATCTAGTCAGCCATAGCCAAGTCAGAAGCTTTTGTCTGAGGATGCATTTCCCAGGAGGCTTTCTCAATGGGCAGGTTGAAAAGGTTAGCCGTATTGTTGCGCAAGATGTCCACCCGTTGTTGCTCTATGAGGGTTGAACTGTGTTTGCGGAGTAAATTGACCGATTCTGGCCAAGTTGAATCCGTGTGGGGGAAATCACTAGCCCAGATTAACCGCTTGTGATCCATAAGATTTGCCGTTTTGAAAGCGACCCAATCGTATTGGAAAGTCATCGACACATTTGTTTTTAGGTATTCACTGGGTAATTTAGACAGGCCGGGAAGAAGACCGCTATCTATATTAAAAGTCACCGCATGATCCATGCGATACATGTAATGAGGCATCCACCCGGCGTCGCCTTCTGCACAAACCAGTTTGAGTTTGGGATGGCGCTCAAATACGCCCTGCAAAGTCATCAATCCTACTATGTCCTGCACAGCTCGGATGATATTCAAAAACCCACCCAATGAATGTCCGCGAGGCGGTTTAAAAATATCATCAAAACTGCCCTCTTTCGCCGTCAGAATATGAAAGCAGATGGGCAAGTCTAGGTCAGTCGCACATTGCCATAGGGCATCATACTCGAGATCATCGTAGTCACCGTGCACTGGATTGCCAGGCATCATCATTCCCACCATCCCCATTTCCTTAGCACGGCGAAAATCTTCAATGGCGCTGTCTACTGATAAAACCGCCGTTTGCGCTAGGCCAAACAGTCTCTCTGGGTTAGCGCCACAGAATTCGGACAACCAACGATTATAAGCTTGCATACAAGCATTTTTGTATTCAGCATCAGGATGAGTACAAAGTATCATGCCCACAGAGGCATAGATTATTTCTGCGGCAATGCCATCTCGGTCCATATCCGCATTTCGGGCAATGGGGTCCCATGCGCCAGGGTAAATTTCGGCGAATGTAGTTGTCTTGGCAAACTTAGCCCGCTCCGATGGCAGCATTCCAGCGCCAGCCAAAAAGCCCAGGGGTACGACTTTTTTTATACCTTCGATAACAAAGATGTCTTGACCGTTTTTACCTTTTTCCACGTGGGGTGCAATATCACGGTACTTGGGTTCTATATAATCGATGTAACAATTGGGTGGTTCCACAATATGTGAATCCGCTGAAATCATGCCTGGTCCGATCATAGTGGTGCTCCATATTTGGATTGATTAAGCCATCAACTTTCATCTACTTAGAGATCAATTGGACTCTTGGAATCATCATATTTTGCCGCAATAGAAATTTGTCGATTCCAGCACTGCCTATTAGCCCAGGTATTAAACTAGACCTTTCTCCCTTACAAAAGCAAGGAATTATTTTAACTATTAACGTCGAGATTAACATCGAGATTTTTGAATCTGATTTGCTAATCAAATGGCCTCATGCCAATCTTAAAAGCCGGAGTAATAAGCGAGGAATCGTGTTAACCGTTAGTCTATTTTTCAGTAGCGGATAGAGGGAGATAAGGTCAGTGGAAAATTATCAAATTCAGTTACGTGTATTTATTGTTTTATCGCTGTTATGGTTTGGACCGGTGAGTTGTGACGCGTTCAAGCCCAGTCCCTACAACTGCGATAATACTCCTGAAATTTATCAAAATCTGCCTAGTTCAATAGGGTACATGTTTATCTTATGGCGCCCAGCATCCCAAACAGCCGCCGGTTTTGAGGAGCAATTAATGGCGTTCCTCGATACTGAGCCTGCGTCATTGGACGGCTTGAATTTAAAACTCATGTTGCAGCAACCACAAATAGAAAGCATCACGCTGCGCAATCGTCCTTTGGAAGATGGCTCCTTAGTTGCGGCACTTATTGCTATAGGTTTAGCATCACAAGCTGACGCTATCTTGGTGTCGCAATTATTCGAATCGATAACTTCTTTTGTTGCCGCCTACGTAGTGGAGCGCCAAGTACCGAGAGATTACACTCGAACATGGGCTGACGGCGAGACCTCAGCAGGTATTCAACAAGTGAGCTTCTTGTATCGCAAAACAGGTATGGAAGATCAAGCGTTTCAAGATTATTGGTTTTGCGCTCATACGCCCTTCGCTTTGGAAACGCACCCCATTTGGCGATATGAAAGGAATCAGGTCCTTGCGGTATTAACCCCTGATGCGCCGCAATTTGACGGTATCGTTGGATTGCAAATGGAGCAGGTTAGCGACCTGACTGATCTGCTTGTTTTCTTAGGTGGGAATATATTCAATGGTATTAGGGTTCAAATCGATGTGCAGAACTTTCTTAACCTAGATTTGATTCAGGTTGCAGCCATGAAGGAGGTTATTATCAGCAGTGACTTTTGAGCACGGGTGAAACTATTTTGGGACAACATCTTAATTCTTCATTAGGGGGCATTTAAAAGACCTTGAATTAAAAGACCTTGAATTAAATGTCTTATGTCTTCGTATGCTCATAGGGAGTTATCTGAATGTTGAACAACTCGCTATAGCAAGATCATGATTATAAAAAAACGATAGATAGACTGAGAACGTGTGTGAGTGTTATTTAATCAGTATTGCCAAGATGGAATCCAATGCTGATAAGCTTCTGTAATATAAGTTTCTGTAATATAAGCTGAATTACGATTTCTCACACTACGCGCCGTTAATTGTTACAGTTTCAAATTAAACCTATTCCCTACCTAGTCGAATGGTATCAGGTCGTGGATACAGGGGTCATGTAAAGCTATGAAGTTACCAAGATACCAAAATGAATACTATAATGTCTATATTTTCGTAATATGGTAATTATAGTATTCATTTTGAAGATTTGCATTTATTCTTATGATCACTATAATTATCATATATCCCCATAGTAGTAAGTGTAGTGATCATGAATAAATCATTTTCAAAAAGAAGCGCCGTTGTATTTCCTAAAAACCGAAGCGTGCTTGAGCAGCTAGGTGAAAACATCAAATTAGCTTGTAAGCGACGTGGATATACACAGGTTCAGATAGCAGAGCGAACCGGGCTCAGCCGACTGACAATTAGAAAAATTGAGCATGGTGAGCCAACTGTCTCTATTGGCCATTATGTTGCGGTACTCAGTGTGTTGGGCTTGGTTGAAGGTTTTGCACAAGTAGCTAACGATGATGAACTAGGCCGCAAGCTTCAGGACATTAAACTCATGGGTAAAAGAAGGAGGTAAGTGAGTTTGTCTACCCAAGTTTATGTCTATGCCCATTGGGAACAATTTGATGAGCCGATACTAATTGGCACGTTGCGATCAACACTCATCAAAAAAAAAGAGCATTTCAGTTTTTCTTATGATGATGCTTGGTTGCAGTCCTCTTATGCCCAAAAAATAGATCCCGACCTGAATCTCTATTCCGGTGAACACCACAGTGAGAATGCACAAAACTTCCGTGTGTTTTTAGACTCTTGCCCAGATCGCTGGGGTCAGCTGTTAATGAAACGCCGTGAGGCAATTAAGGCACGACAGGAAGAGCGACGGCCTAATGTTCTTAATGACATCGATTATCTTCTGGGTGTTCATGATCTGTATCGACTTGGGGCATTGCGATTTAAGCGAGAACTGGGCGGCGAGTTTTTGGATCATAGCGAGAAATTGACCGTCCCCCCGCTATCTTCTCTTCGGGACTTGGAACGTGCAGTGCAACATGTTGAAGGCGATGAAAAGGTAGAAGGTGCGGAGTATTTAAAGTGGCTAATGATGCTGATTTCACCGGGTTCATCCTTGGGAGGTGCTCGACCTAAGGCCAGTGTGATAGATGAAAAAAAACACCTTTGGATAGCGAAGTTTCCTAGCCGATACGATGATTATGATATAGCCGCTTGGGAGTTTGTTGCTTATCAGCTTGCACTTAAAGCCGGTATNAAAATGGCGGAAAGTCGTATAGAAAAATTCAATAGTCATCATCATACTTTCCTAACGTAGCGGTTTGACCGCACTTCTGAAAGCGGACTGGATTTCACTTTGGCGATGAGTTTCATCTAATTTGCTGGTATTTTGCCCTCTTTGCTGTTTTTTCGCTGTTTCCTCGGTTTTTTCTTCTTTTTTTCTCGATAGTTTGATTGCCATCTGTAACTATCCTGAGAACCAACTTTCTTATTATCGATTTCATTGCAGGATATTTCTTTTGGTTGGCCCTTTTGGAATAAGGACGTTTTCGAAGAGGGTCATTTTCAAAAGTGAATTTCCGTCAGAATTGTTATCGNAATTTTAAAATTGATTCGGCTTTTTCTGTAGATCATCTTTTTTTTCCGCAGATCATATTTGTAGAAAAAGATCACCATATAAAAGGGTAGGAGGATAAAAATATGAAATCTCCAATTTGTGAGCTTTTAGGTATCGAGTTTCCGTTAGTTGCTTTTACGCATTGCCGTGATGTGGTTTGCGAGGTTTCAAAGGCTGGTGGCATGGGTGTGCTTGGCGCTGCGAGTTTTACCGCAGAGCAGCTAGAAATAGAGTTACAATGGATTGATGAACATATTGATGGCATGCCTTATGGGGTAGATCTTATCGTACCTACTAGTATGGCGGTCACGGATGGTTCGGTTACTTTGGACGACATAAAAGCGATGGTACCGGACCATCTAAAAGAATTTGCTGCCGGCATTTTGGCGCAGCACGAAATCAATACTCCGAATATTTATGATATACCCCTGGGAAAGGGAAGAGGGGCCGGTTTCTTGGGTGAGGGCGGGGCGACGAATATACTCGACATTGCCTTTTCCCATCCCATCAAGTTAATTGCCAATGCGCTAGGCGTGCCACCNAAATATATGCTGGAACTGGGTAAAAAGCACGGTGTGCCAGTTGCTGCATTGATTGGCTCTAAGCAGCATGCAATCAAACAGGCAGAAGCAGGAGTTGATATATTAGTGGCAGCGGGCACCGAAGCGGGCGGTCACTGTGGAGAAGTGTCTACCATGGTGCTGATACCAGAAGTGTATAATGCCGTAAAAGACTACAAAGATGTTTGTATACTCGGTGCAGGTGGAATCGTCACAGGTAGTCAGATGGCGGCGTCTATGGCCATGGGGGCGGATGGAGTTTGGACGGCTTCGGTTTGGTTAACAACACAAGAGTCAGAAACCTCCGAAGTCATCAAGGAAAAACTGCTGGCAGCAAACTCAAATCAAACCGTTCGTTCAAAGAGCCGAACCGGTAAGTTTTCCCGACAAATAAGCTCACCCTGGACGGACGCCTGGGAAGCGGAGAATGCGCCAAAACCATTGCCCATGCCACTGCAGTCGATGGTCAGTGAGCCCGCTTTAATGGAGGTGTCAAGGCTGGCGGATACTGGTCACGAGGGCGCTAAAAAGCTCGCGACCTACTGGGTTGGTCAAGGTGTGGGGCTAATGAATCAAACCTTATCAGCGAAGCAAGTGGTGGTTGATTTTATGGAAGGTTTTCTGGAGGCCAACGAACGCCTGAATACTTGTTTAGATGACGAGTAGGTTATAGGTTATAGGTTATAGGTCAGTGCGTTAATTTTGAAGGCTGATCTTTTTGAAAGTTGATGATTTGTTTGGGGGCGTAGCCATGCTTGTGGTGACAGCCCCCAATCATTAGTTATTTAGAGCTGGGTACTTCTGAGAACGGAATGCCTTTATCCAATCTAGGTTCCTGTGGCATGCCCAGCACTCGCTCAGCAATAATATTAGCCATGATCTCGTCAGTTCCGCCCGCAATTCGAAAGCCTGGCGCGCTCATATAACTTGCTTGAAACAGGTTGTCGTCTCTATTGACGCCAGGTGTCCAGATTGCACCTGCTTGTTCCATCAAGTCGATGGCGAAAGACGATAAATCCTGAGTCTTACTAGCGGCTACCAATTTTGTGATACTGCTTTCCGGCCCCGGTGCTTCTCCTTTAGACAAGGCCGTTACCGAACGCAGGCCAGTATATTTAAGACCAGATTCCTGAACATACCAATCAGCAAGTTTGGCCCGTACCACATGGTTTTTAATGGCGGGCTGATCGTCAATGTAAACTTCTTCCGCCAGTTTCATAAGCGTCTTGAAACCTGCAGAACTGCCTCCGCCACCAATGCTGGCCCGTTCGTTCATCAATGTGGTTAGTGCCACTTCCCAACCTTGGCCTACTTTGCCCAACCGTTGTGAGTCGGGTACTCTCACATTGATAAAAAAAACTTCATTAAATCCGGAAGCACCTGACATTTGTTTGATGGGTTTGATTTCGATGCCCGGTGATTTCATGTCAATATAAAAATAGGTGAGACCTTTGTGCTTTGGCACTTCTGGGTCAGTTCTAAGAACGAGTATGCCATAATGAGCATGCTGGGCCATTGAGGTCCAGATTTTTTGTCCGTTGACTATCCATTCATCTCCGTCCCTTTCGGCTTTGGTTCGAAGAGCGGCTAAATCAGAACCGCCAGCGGGTTCGCTAAAGAGCTGACACCAGATCTCTTCGCCACTAGCCATTCGAGGGATATGTTTTTGTTTTTGCTCTTCTGTCGCCCAGGTCATCATGGTGGGCCCACCCATTCCCTGGCCAACCATGAATAACATCGAGGCCGGTGGTTTTATCTTGGCTTCTTCTTGCCCCCAGATTACCTGCTCAATGGCGCTTGCGTCTCGGCCACCGTATTTTTTCGGCCACCGGATACAGGACCAGCCAGCATCGGCTTTTCTCTTCTGCCAGAGTTTCGCCTGGGCAATGATATCTAGCCCTTCTTTCTCAGTATCGGTGAGTTTATTTTCGTGCAACCAGGCAGCAGCTTTTACTCTGAATTTTGCTTCTTCTGGAGTGTCGTTGAAGTCGATGGTGTTATCTCCTTATAAGTTTCATTTATAAGTTTCATCGCGAATCGATTTGGGCCAGTTAAATTCGCGGATACTAGTTATATTCGCGGATACTAGTTATATTCGAGCAAACTACGTGAAGGATCATAGCGAAAAATAAGCGGACATGCACATATAATCGGACAGATAGTAAACCAGCTACCACTTGATAGGAACCAAAATCCAAGGTGAGTAATATCAACTCTAGATTTGATATTCCAGTGATAAGATTGGAATAATATGCACCCGGCTTTGAGCTGATGACTACTCACTACCTAGCGCCTAATAGCGGGTTCTATATATCGATACTGTTATTAAAATAGCGATAGATGTTCTAATATCCAGCGCTATAGTTTAATGTAACTTCACTTTGTGCCTCCAAGGAAGTATTCCAAATGAAAGCAAATCTTTTTATCGTATTCACAGCCTGTGGCCTAATACAGGGCTGTGGCGGTGGTGGCGGGGATGAAAGTGAGAATAAGAATGGACCAGGATCAGCTTCAAGTCTTTCGTCCGCATCCATCGGATTGGATGTTGAACCCTGTATTGCAACATTCACGGAAGATTACCTTGTCACTGATGTTTTTGGAGAAGAATTTTTCACTGCAAAAACTGGTGAATCCTTTATCCTGAGCCGATTGGGGTATACCCGGTTTGGTCAAGATAATGTATCTACAGCGGATCTGTATTACTTGGTCAATGAAGGTGCCTACGGGTTTCAGGTAGAAATCGAGGATGATAATACAAGCGCATTTCCTTTCGTATCAAATTGTGAGGTCGGAGAGACTGAACGCTTTGTCGGGGTGTTTCATGATACAACTCTTTATTCGGATGAAGAATTAACGCAAGAGGTGTGCTCGTTAACTAAGAGTGTGTCCGCTGGCATGTCATCTACTACTTCGACGGGATATTCATAAGTATCGGGTAGCTTTGCTAACGATGAACCCGATATTTATGCCTCTTCAGCAGAATTTGTGGGTCATTTCCGGTTCGGGTAATGACCCCATCGTATGAAATAGCGCTATTTTCAGTACATCATAGCTCCTATAGCCATAAGCTTTTCTGGTGACCAGATTTATTTTCCTATTTAACCCCTCAACAGTACCTGAAGAGTAGGCTTTTTTTGCTTTGAACCAATTATTCATTAGCGGCTGATGTCTGCGTACGGTTTTGACAAACTTCTTCATCGGCTCCAGCCTTGATCGCATCGCTCGGTTGCACCATAGCTTTAAATACCGCTCAGCCCAGTAAGGCGATTGATATTGCCAGTAGGCTTGAAAGCTTTCTTTTAACAAATAGGCACGAACACTCTTTAAATCATACTTCAATAATTCACTCAGCCTCTCTTCCTGATGCACTGTCAAATTCGCTTCATTCTTTAGAAAACAGTATTTGCTTTTCTTTAAGATCGGCTCGTAACCCTCACTTTCCAACTGTTTAACCTCTTCACGCCTGACCTCATCGACGGCTTTGTTAAGCTTCGCTACAATGTGAAAGCGATCCAAAATATGCAGAGCATGGGGCAGCTTTTTCTTTATCACTTTAAGATAGGGTTTCCACATATCGCTGCACACATATTGAATCGAGTCGATTTGGTCCGGTGTAAGCTGGTGGAAAAACCCTAAAAACGTTTTTACCGTGCGCTCTTTACCAACAAATAGTAATCGCTTGCGACCTTGATCAAGCTGATATACAACCGTCAAATACTGATGGCCTTTTGCGTACTGGATTTCATCAACCCCTATCGCATTAATACCGTCTAAACCCCTGTTTTTCAGGCCAAACTCTACAACATACTGTACGGATCGGTAGACCTTATCCCAGCTGGTCTGAAATGATTCAGCCACCTCTTTCCACGATAGCTTTCTAGCCCACCGAGCGAGAAATAGTTGATAAGCTTTGGTCAGTTGATTTTTCCCATCACACCAAGGTACTGCCTCTACTTTGACACCACAGGCCTGGCAATTGACCCTTCGCATCGTATAACAAAAAAAGACGGTCATGCCCCATATAGGGATAAATTCAAATAACCTCTCCCTCAAATGGTCGTAAACACCTCCTCGCTGGTGACAGCCTGAGCAGACCGGCTGGCTATTCTTACGAGGCCTAATATCAACAATGACCGACATGGAACCGTCGTGTTGTTGCAGCTTCTCGTTTTCATAAACAAAGGACTTGAGGTAATGGCACTGATTGAGTAAAGTTCTTATTCGCATTGGGGGTTTTTGGGATTTATTCCTGGGTTGAATTTGTTTTTTGGCGAAAGTATTTTGAATCCATACCCAATGCATTTCAATCACTTCGTTGAGTATTTTTAAGTTGTCAATGAGGAACGCAGGCATTCATGCCGAGTAGTCATTCATGCCGAGTAGTCATTGATAACTTAAAAATACTCTTCATCCTTTATAGCAGCCCTCTTGCCTACCGGCGAGGGCGGGGTTAGCCTCTCGGCTTAGGGGCGGAGCCCCTGATGAGTCACTGTTTTACCCACAGATACTACTGAAGAGCCGAATTTTTAGTATTCTATTTACTATTGGTTTATCGAGAAATTCTAACGAA
>JAESQG010000307.1 GCA_016765265.1 Pseudomonadales bacterium
AATCTAGCCACACAAAACGGCAAACCCGTTATGCTCGACTACTATGCTGACTGGTGCATAGCTTGCGTAGAGATGGAGCATGATGCGTTCAAAAACCCTGAAGTAATTCAACTGCTATCCTCGCACCATTTAATCCAAGTGGATCTCACCAACACTGATGATGCCGATGCGCTACTAGACAAGTATGGCCTTATTGGCCCCCCGAGTATTTTATTCTTTACTAAAACAGGAGAAGAAAAACGAGCGGCAAGAGTAGTAGGAGAAATGACGTCGCCCCGCTTCACTCGCCATCTGAAACAATATGCCGTGCTGTAAGTAAGCGTCGCATAGAAGGACGAGGACCCACCCACTGAAACTAACATCAGAAATTTAAGCTAAAATAAGAAATAATTGTGGCGAAGGCTGGTACGTGCTCTTTAATAGAGACTTTCTGTTAAGTACTTTTTGTTAAGTGCTATTGCGGGGCCTTCTGTTCATCAGTTATTGCATGGACAGCAAATTCTATTTCATGCAGAATTATTCCCATCATTCTACTCTAGGCTTTTAATCATGGCTTCCATTCTGGTACTGCACGGCCCAAACCTAAATTTGCTAGGATCCAGAGAGCCTGATAAATACGGCTCCACAACCCTAAGGGAAATAAACCAACACCTGACTGGCCTGGCAAAAACGCAAGGAAATCACCTGCAAACCTTTCAAAGCAACGCAGAATATGAGCTGATTGAACGGATACATGATTCAGCCAAAGACGGCACCGATTTCATACTTATCAATCCTGCCGCTTTTACCCATACCAGCGTTGCCCTAAGAGACGCATTACTGGCAGTGAGCAAACCTTTTATTGAGATACACCTTTCAAACGTTTATTCACGAGAAACATTTCGCCATCACTCCTACTTCTCTGACATAGCCGTGGGCGTAATTTCGGGCCTGGGGTCACAGGGTTATGAGCTGGCGTTACAGGCGGCTAATGCATTCTTATCGAAACCTGCATCAGACACACCGAAAAAATAATGATACATCATCACTCCAAATGTAACAGTTTTTCCTTAAAAGATAGGGTGAACAACGACAAATTAGTGGATGGCGGCAGCAATCGTTATCCCCATCGGCTAACAATCTTGGCGGCTAAATAAGCATGCCCTGGATCATACTTAAATTTGACCCCCAACCCGATCAATTATCCAGACTGGAGACGCTATTGTCTAATGCGGGGGCTGGCGCCGTGACATTTGAAGACAATGCTGATCAACCTTTATTTGAGCCACCTCTAGGTAGCATGCCAGTCTGGGAAAACACCCGACTTTCCGCCATGTTTGAGGCCAATGCCGATATTGACAATATCGTCGCACTCATTCGTTCCCAGTTTGGACACAACATGCCACGACACAGAGTCGAGGTACTTGAGGACAAAGATTGGGTGCGAGAATGGATGGACGAATTTCACCCCATCCAATTTGGTACACGGCTATGGGTCTGCCCTAGCTGGCGTAAACCACCGGATGACAAGGCAGTCAATATGCTGCTCGATCCCGGCCTCGCTTTTGGTACGGGAACACATCCGACAACAGCACTGTGTTTAAAGTGGCTCGACAGCCAGCCGCTCACCAATAGAATTGTTGTCGATTACGGATGCGGTTCTGGCATTTTAGCCGTGGCAGCAAAATTATTAGGCGCGCGATCGGTTTGGGCAGTGGACAATGATCCCCAGGCACTGATCGCCACTAAAGCAAATGCTGAACGTAACAACATCTCCGCGCATATTCAGGCCGTCTCTCCGCAACAATTTGAAAAGGAGTTTATCGCGAAAGCGACAAAAGCAGACATACTATTAGCCAATATTTTGGCGGGACCTTTGATACATTTAGCGGCAACTCTTGAGAAATCACTTAAACTAAATGGTAAGCTAGTTCTATCCGGCATTCTAAAAGAACAGGCTGAGAACGTAAAAAACCATTACCAGCAATGGTTCACGATTGACACAACGGTTTCCGAAGACGACTGGGTTCGGATCACTGGATTCAGGACTGGAACCGAGACAGGAATAAATGACTGAGCAACTCCTGACAAAATGCCCGCACTGCGAAACCACCTTTCGCCTGAGTCCAGCTCAACTGGAAACTGCCCAAGGAGCCGTAAGGTGTGGTGCCTGTCTGCAAGTATTTCATGCTTCGGATTTTCTGGTGGACCAAAATGATCCAACCAACACATCAGAAACCAACCCAAATAAACCTTTTGATACACCTGGTATGGATACAGGCTCATTATCAACGTCCGACTCCACCGAGAGCCAACCATTTTCATTCGAAACATCGGAGGAGGAAAGTGAGGCCGATATTTATGGCCATTCCGAGCTTAACCTAAAAGAGGAGAGTCGAGAAGAAGCTGACGAAGCCTGGGCAGAGGCCTTATTACGAGAACTCAACGAAGAAGACTCTGCGGCAAGTTTCGGCCAACCTGCAGAGGACTTTAGCTCCCAACCCACTGACAGTGACGACGCTGATTCGGCTAAAGCTATCAATGAAGAGGGCCTACCGCATCAAGATCAAGCAGCTGCTTTTGATTTTAGTGAAGCGCTTCCGGAATCAACTCAAACGCAGGATGAGCATCAACTCCAAGGAGACCACCATGATGGGGGGCGTGATGATCCCTCGGCACAATTTGCCGAAAAAATTAAGCCTGAGTCTTCAATAGATGAAACCGAACTCTCTGATACTTTCAAGCAACTCGAATCCTTCGACAAAGATTCACCCTATCAAAATCCATTTACTGATGAACTGATTTCAAGTCAATCCGTACCCACTAAACTTGAAGGTTCTGATGAGTCATGGGCACAAACAATGCTCACAGAGCTTGAAGATGAAGAACATGAAATTGATCACCAATCCATGGCCCTGGAAGAACAAAAATCAGAAGATCCCGGGTTATTTGGACTAGGGTATCAGCCAGAAGAGGCTTCAGATGAGATCAAAAAAGAAGCAAAAACAGGTGTTCGCAGTAAACTTGACCAAGTTGACGATAATTTTTTTGCTACGGAAGATGAAAATGATCTCCTCTCTGGCGGCGACAATAACATAGCTGACATCGACAATAACATGGCTGACAGCGACCAAGATAAATCTTCCCTCTTTACCGACAGTGATTTAACCCCCCAAATTATGGCCGTAGGTAATTCTGACGACGATGATATTACCGATGATATTACCGACGATATTGCCAACGATTTCACAAACGACAACATTCCGAACCTTCTCACTGATCATGATGAAAATAAACCCGCTGGAGACTACCTATCACAATTTGAATCCGACTCCTTTGATGTCGTATTGCCCTCGGCCCAAACCCGAAGAAGCTTCATCCGACCTTTGGCCGGTGTTGCACTTAATGTGGTTGTTCTGCTCCTACTGGCAACTCAATTCACAGTGTACAATTTCGACTCCCTAGCCCGACAAGAAAAACTTCGCCCTCAACTACAGCAAATTTGCGAAATTTTAGCCTGCGCATTGCCTAGTATTAATGATGCTAGCCAGATTAAAGGCGCTAATTTAGTAGTTCGATTGCACCCAACTGAAGTTAACGCTCTAGTGATTGACGCCATCATTTACAATAGATCGAAATTCGAACAACCCTTCCCCATATTGCAGTTAAGCTTTTCTGACATCAATGGAGCTCTTATTGCCAGCAGAGATTTTTCACCTGCGGAATATCGTCGAGGGGAGCTACTCTTCATCGAATCCATGCCCTCCAATACACCTATACATTTATCGCTGGAGATACTCGATCCAGGTGCAAAAGCAGTTAATTATCAACTAAAATTTCATTATCCTAAGCCCAAAACACAGAGTTAATACCGGTTTGGGCTCTATTCTCGGTGGCTTTAGCTCATTTTGTAGGCAAATACGTGTTTTTATTCAGTTTATTTAACATTCAATGCTAAAACCTCTTTCCGAATCTAAAAGATAACGTTATGATAGCCCACTTCTTAACCAGCTTGTTTATTAATCCCTTACTAGCACGGTTTACATGAACCAAGAGCGACGTATCCAGATTGGCTCCTACACTCTTGATAGCCAAGTAGTGCTCGCTCCTATGGCGGGAATCACCGATCGTCCTTTCCGACAACTCTGCCGCCGAATGGGGGCAGGCATGGTAGTGTCAGAAATGATAACAAGCGATACTCGTCTTTGGGAATNACGTAAATCCCAGTGGCGCATGGACCATGACGGTGAAACTGAACCGTACGCCGTGCAAATCGTTGGCACCGACCCAGTTATGATGTCCGAGGCAGCCCGTTTGAATGTCGAACGTGGCGCGCAGATTATCGATATCAACATGGGTTGTCCCGCTAAGAAGGTTTGCAAAAANGCGGCCGGCTCTGCACTAATGAAAGATGAACGGTTAGTTGAGAAAATACTGATAGCAGTTAATAGCGCTGTCAACGTTCCCGTTACACTAAAAATTCGTACGGGATGGGACAGCAATAGCAAAAACGCCGTAACCATTGCCAAAATGGCAGAGGATTGTGGCATCCAAGCACTGGCAGTTCACGGTCGGACTCGCGCCTGTCGTTTCATTGGAGCGGTAGAGTACGAGACCATCGCAAGCGTTAAACTAGCAGTTTCGATACCTGTTTTTGCCAACGGGGACATAAAAAACCCAAAAAAAGCAAAAGAAGTTCTAGACCAAACCGGTGCCGATGGTATTATGGTCGGGCGAGGAGCACAGGGACGACCTTGGGTCTTTAGAGAAATTTGTGGTTTCCTTAACAATAAACCACACCCAGCGCCTTCTCTGGAAGAGATGAAAAACATCGTGATTAGTCATTTGATGGATATTCACCTCTTCTATGGAGAGTATATGGGCTTACGAATATCTCGAAAACATTTTGGTTGGTACACACAGTACCTTCCGGGTGGAAAGGACATTTCAAAACGGTTTAACCAGTTGATTACAACAAGTGAACAACTCGCCAGTGCTCAGGATTTCTTTGAGCGATTAATCGAAGGAGAGGTAATGGCGGCATGAATGATCTAAACACAACTAATGAACCAACAATTGTCAACGCTGATAGCACTGGTACTACTGGTACTACTGGTATTGATAACCAAGAAAGCAACACCGCAAGTCAGGAGTCGTTAAAACAACATCTGACTACACCAGCGGACCAACAAAGCCAAACATTGCGCGACAATGTTGAAAAGGCTTTGCGTAATTACTTTGCCCACCTTGACGGCCAACCCGTCACGGATGTTTATCAAATGGTGCTATCAGAAGTTGAAGCACCTCTCTTGGAAACAGTAATGGAATACACTCGCGGCAATCAAACTAAAGCATCAATCCTGCTTGGTCTGAATCGTGGGACTTTACGCAAAAAGCTGAAACAGTACGGATTAATCTAAAGGCATCCTGCGGGACCTGTTTCAACAGTGCTCGTGTATTAGTCTAAGGAAATCCTAATGTTAAACCGCTTAAGGAGGGTGTAGTCCATGCTCACCCTCCTTTGCTCGTTTTGCTGTAAGTGACAATTAACACAAAAATCACCTAAAAAGACCTTCATTTGTAGGCTTCCTCCTATTATCACTGTAAAACATTATCACTGTAAAACATTGTCACCATAGAACTTTGTCATTATGAAACTTTGTCATTATGAAACATGGTCGCTACAGAACATGGTCATCATACATTTTTCATCATAAAATCGAGCTGTAACTTAAAACTTTCTAAGTATTACTAAGTAAGTTAACTTCTGGTACCACGTTCCCAGCTAAAGAGCACCTCAAGCATCCTCATGAAAAATACTGCCACAGATAACAAACCTATAAGCAAAAAAATCTCCCGCGCGTTAATTAGCGTCTCTAATAAAGACAACTTAATCCCGTTTGCCAAATCGCTAGCCAAAATGAACATCGAGCTTTTATCTACTGGTGGCACTTATCGCTTGCTTATGGAAAATGGTATTAATGCTACCGAAGTATCAGACTATACTGGCTTTCCCGAAATAATGGATGGCCGCGTTAAAACCCTGCATCCAAAAATCCACGGGGGTATTCTAGGCCGCCGAGACACAGATGATGCGGTGATGTCAGAGCACGACATTGCCGCAATAGATTTGGTGGTAGTAAACCTATACCCTTTTGCGGAGACCATTGCAAAACCAGACTGCGATTTGGCTTTAGCGATTGAGAATGTAGACATAGGTGGACCAA
>JAESQG010000308.1 GCA_016765265.1 Pseudomonadales bacterium
TACCAGTATAGGTTCGCGCACCCATTTCCAATCGCGCTACATCACGCAGTCGTAATTGCGAACCGTCCGAATTCACTCTCAATATAATTTTTTCAAAATCTTCTACCGTTTGTAGCCTTGACTGGGCTGTGATTGAGGCATTGACCTGTTGCCCCTTTACAGAAGGTAGCCCTCCGAGCTGCCCTGCAGATACATCTGTGTTCTGCGCCTGTACTGCGCGCCTTACATCCATCACCGTCATATTATAGCTCTGTAGCTTGTTTGGGTTTAACCAAATACGCATTGCGTGAGGCTCGCCAAAAACAATTACATTGCCCACGCCATCAACCCGCGCCACCGCATCACTAACTTTAGACGTCAGTAAATCACCCAAATCAAGCTGGGTAATACTCCCCCCTTCAGAATAAAATCCAGCGACCAGCAGGAAACTACTATTTGATTTAGTAACCGTCACACCTTGCTGTTGAACTGCCTGCGGAAGAAGTTGCATTACGGACTGCAACCTGTTTTGCACTTGTACTTGCGCAATATCGATATCCGCTTCAGGCTCAAACGTAACGGTAATAGTGGATAGCCCCGCGGAATTGCTATCAGAAAAAAAGTACCGCATATTGTCGATACCCGTTAAGCTTTGTTCGATCACTTGGGTGACACTATTTTCTATAGTCTGAGCAGACGCACCTGGATACATAGTATTGATAGAGACTGACGGCGGCGCAATATTCGGATACTGCTCTACAGGCAGGTTAAATAAAGACAGCACCCCCGCCAACATGATGACGATGGCAATAACCCAGGCGAAAACGGGACGATCAATAAAAAAATGGGCCATGATCTCTTCCCGTTAATTCGTTTGGTTAATCGGAATTACTGTCATACCAGGCTCCAGCCGTATCATACCATCGGTAACAATCACATCACCCGGATTCAGACCCGACCCCGCCACCCACTGATCACCATGGGCACGCTCCTCCCTAAAGGGAATGGAGCTTACTTTATTGCCTTCGCCAACTACCCAAACGGTTAAATCGCCATTTGCCATTCGTTGAGTTACTTTTTGGGGGAGTAATAGCGCATTGTTCAGCTCTAGTTGTAGCGCGGCCCGCACATAGAGGCCAGGCAGTAAGGCTACTTTTTTATTGGGAAATTGCGCACGCAGTTGCACTGAGCTAGTCGTCGGATCAACCGTCACCTCATAAAACTTTAATACACCTGAATGAGTCGGTTCTTTTCCCTCACCGTCAGTAAAAATAAACACGGGAATTTTTCTTAAATCACCAAAATTTTGGCGTAGATAGCTTAACTGCGAACTGGCTAAGGTCATATCCACATAGATAGGATCAAGTTGAGTAATCGTCGCTAAAAGGGCTTCTTGATTAGCTGTAATCAACGCGCCTTTGGTCACCCTCGATTTCCCAATGATCCCCGATATAGGCGCGTACACATTCGTGAAATCCAAATTTATTTTCGCTTGAGCCACCGCTGCCTCTGCAACCCCCAGATCGGCTTTAGCCAGCGCAACACGGGAATTATTATCGTCGTATTCTTGTTGACTCACGGCATCGATTTTAACCAGTTTCCTAAAACGCTGATTCGTCGCCTTTGAGGATTTCAAGTTCGCCTTGGTTTTTTCAAGCGCAGCGACGGCACTATTATAGGATGCTCTGTAGGGCGCAGAATCTATTTGATACAGGGCGGTGCCCTCTTCTACAAAGCTGCCTTCAACGAATAGACGATCCTTTAAAATTCCAGTGACTTGAGGCCGGATCTCCGCTACCTGAAATGCAACGGTTCTACCCGGTAGATTTTCGTAAACGTGTATCGTTTTACTTTCTAACTTCATCACCGAGACTTTTAATGGCCCAGCATTTAGGCCAGCCTGCATTTTCTGCGACTCAGATACACCGTTTCCCGCCCACTGATATATTCCAAAAATTAAAACAACAACGACCACTGCTAACCAGATCTTGTTAGTTGTACTTGCATTCATCTATTGTGTTCCCTAAAACATCAAATGAAATCCGCCAGTAGACAAGAGAATAATGGAGCGTGTAAGATACATACATGCATGTATCTAAGTCAAATCAAATTTTAGTTAGGAACTGATGGCTAGAAAAACAAAAGCGGAAGCGACTCGACAAACTATCTTAACAGCAGCACTCGAAGTCTTCGCATCTAGAGGTGTTGCACAGGCGAGCCTTGAGGAAATCGCTAGAGAAGCTGGGGTAACTCGNGGAGCGGTCTACTGGCATTTTAAAAATAAGGGCGATGTTTTTTGGGCGCTATACGAACAAATGTATCTTCCTTTCTACGAAATGGTACTCAACGATTTAACCCAAGACCACCCATCACCCCTTCAGCAACTAGAGGATTGTGTTCCACCGTACTTGCAAACATTGCAGAGGATGAATACCAACAGCGTTTGATGGGGATCTTCCTACTTAAGACGGACTATTCCGGTGAATTGGAAAATATCCTGGAATGTCAAAATGAACGCAAGGCACAAAGTGCCGACCTGTTTATCACCTACTTTATGCGCGCGCAAAAAAAAAGGGCACCTGGCCAATGACGCAGACCCTCTTCTACTCACCCTGTCTTTATTAAGCTATATGACGGGACTAACTTATGAACTACTCAGAAACCCTGCGCTATTTAATGTTAAACAGCATTTTAGGGAGATGTTTAAGTATTTTTTTGCCGGCCTAAAGTAAGGTTTCTGTTTATAACAAATAGTCACCAAGCTCCGATTCTCCTGTTCGCTAATATTCTTAAGCTTTTTCATGATCGGGGCGATAGACTTTAATGGGCCTATATTCCTTTTGAAATCTGGGTTGATCAGCCCATTTCATTCCCGAGATTAAGCCACCGTCAACCACCATACTTTGACCAGTCACGAAGGTTGAACGATTGCCCGCCAACCAACAGGCCATCTGTGCGATGTCATCGGGTACCCCTGCGCGAGGGATCGCTTGGGTTTTTCCAAAAGCGGGTTTCACTTTTTCTATTAGCTCATCGGAGCGGCCCACGGTATTTGCTGACAACGGTGTAGCAATAAAGCCAGGGCAAATCGCATTGACACGAATGCAGTGCTCACCGAGTTCCATAGCCACGGATTTGGTCATATGAATGACCGCCGCTTTAGCACCAGCATAAGCGTGGGGGCTGTAACCCGCGGAGAGACCCGCGATACTACCTGTATTAATAATGCTACCAGAACCTTGTTGTTTCATGATGGGAGCCGCATATTTAATACCAAGGAACACGCCCCGCACTAATACATCGTAGGTCATATCGAACTCGTCCATCACCGTATCTTCAGCAGGGCCGAGAACACCGCCAAACCCAGCATTGTTAAAGATGCAATCCAGGCGACCCCATTGAGACACGGCTAGATCAACAGCCGCTTTAACTTGGGCTTCCTGTCGCACTTCAACTTCGGCAAATACCACGGACTCACCCAACTCGTCCGCCAACGCTTGACCTCTTTCGACCTGCATATCGGCAATCACTACGCGGGCACCCTCTTCCACAAACAAGCGTACACTCCCCTCACCAATACCACTGGCTCCCCCGGTAATTACTGCTACTTTCCCGTCTAGTTCAGCCATTATTATTCTCCCTTTTCAATGATTTATTTTACGATAACCATATTTACAATTAGCATGATACTTTACCATGAACCAGAGCATGGTGAATTTATCCATTGACTTAGTTAACAGGAGAAATTCGAACATACTTCCCGTTATCAAGTTTTGAAAAGAATAAATTAAGCATGGGGTGTTCGATAGGGAGTTCGCTCTGATCATGTTCTAGGTTTTGTTCAGCAACATAAGTGGTTTGTGAACTTCCATGAACTAAAACGTGGTACCAGGGTTTGTTTTTGGGGGGGCGAGATCGTGCTACCGCCTCGTACCACTCATCTGTCGATTGAAAATTTTGATCCACGTCGATAACAACGCCGCGGTAGTTAAAAAGCCGATGATGGACTAACTCACCAACGGAATAGTTTACCCTTACAATACTCGTTACAGTCCCCATGATCTTTCCACCGTAGTCGATTATGCTGCATGCCTAAATTTTAACTGAGTTGTATTATGATCAAAAGACTAGCCAGATCACCCGCATATTCGCACATTATTCCCGGGCTTCATACCCAGGCTTGGTACCCTTCACCAGTATCAATATTGCACAGTATCGGTATTGCACAGTATCGGTATTGTAAGTAGGCCTCATCAATGCTGATGCGATCAGAGACAGGCATACAGTCGCTGTCATAAGAGCACAGAGTACGTGTAATATAAGTCAGGAACTTTTCTACGTGGGAAATCAAGCTAATTGCCCAATATATAACCGCGGCACAACGGCCTTAACACTGCATCTACACAACTAAACGGAGTACGATTAATGAAAGATTTTTCAGGAAAATTAGCAGTAATCACCGGCGGCGGCAGTGGCATGGGCCGTGAGCTCGCTCGGCAACTTTTCATGCAAGGCTGTAACGTCGCCATTTGTGATATTAACCAGGACAACATGCTGGAAACTATTCGAATCTGTGTAGCAGCAGGACCTCAAGATACCCACATTACGGCACATCAATGCGATGTCTCAAACGAACAAGAGGTATTAAATTTCAAAGACGAAGTCATGCAAAAACACGACCGTGATCACATTAACCTGTTATTCAACAATGCGGGTATCGGTGGATTTTTCAGTTTTATTAATGATACTCGGGAAGAATGGGAACGGACTTTTAATATCTGTTGGTACGGCGTTTACTATTGCTCCCGCGCATTTGTCCCATTGTTGGTAGCGAGTGATGAAGGTCATTTAATTAATACCAGCAGCATCAACGGTTTTTGGGCATCCCTCGGGCCCCGCTCCACCAATTCGAGTTATAGCGCTGCAAAATTTGCGGTGAAAGGTTTCACAGAAGCGTTGATCAACGACTTTCGCCTCAACGCCCCTCATGTAAAAGTCTCGTTGGTTATGCCAGGACACATTGGTACGTCGATTTTAGACAATACACGCACGATCATGGGCGCCGCTGATACCCAAGCTCTACCCGCAGAAAAAATCGCCGAAATAAGAGAAAGTCTAGTATCCAAAGGTGTAGCCGTTGCCAGCACGAGCGACGATGAAATTCGGAAAATGTTGAAAAAACGTTCTGATAGTTTTCGCGATAACGCA
>JAESQG010000309.1 GCA_016765265.1 Pseudomonadales bacterium
TTTTCAATTAAAACCGCATCGAATGGATGCCAGTGTGAGTCGGTTTGAATTAGCTTTAGGCAGTCAAACGCTTAAATATACCCACGGGCCAAAAATAAAGAAAAATGTCCAATGGCCCAACGCGGAAGATTCTGGTGTTCGCATCGCCTTTGAAGATTTGAATGAGTCCAGGCATCAGAAAAAATTTGAGGGGCCGTGGGCATTTTTTAGATTGCTTGATCAATCCAGATTGCGTAACGGTCGGCGGGCCAACGAATACCGCGTCACTTTTTCGTCAGAAGGTAGAAATGCAGATTACACCATAGTTGCGAGTAGTTCGCGTAATCCATTTTCTGGAAACGAGTTGCGGGAGTACCGATGTCCAAATATTCTGTAGGCATGTGGTTAGCATGAGTCAATATTCAGAAGTAGAGCCAGTAGAGACTAAATTGACTGGCTCTAAATTAAAAGAGTCTAATTTAAAAGGGTCTAATTTAAAAGGGTCTAAGGTGGCAGAATCTAAACCAACAAGCAGTGTGCCCATAGAAACAGGCGCCGTCGGTGTTTATGGAAAAATACCAGCGCACGGTGATTTTGTCTCGCGGCGATTGAGCCCCGATTTTATTCGTTATTGGGATGAGTGGTTACAGCGCAGTGTGTCCGTTAGTCAGGAGCAATTAGGCGACAGATGGTTGGATTATTATTTAGTGAGCCCAATCTGGCGATTTGTCTTGTCACCCGGCGTTGTGGATGAATCAGGTTGGGCCGGCGTGTTACTGCCTAGTGTGGACAACGTCGGACGGTACTTCCCCTTGACCATTGCTATGCCCGTAAAAGCGCCTAGTCTTATGGATTTTTTTGTTCAGGGAGAAGATTGGTTTCAGCAGGTGGAAGCTAGTGCACTGGCTGCATTGCATGAAAGTCTGTCTATCGAAGAATTGAATGATCGAGTCTTGGCGAATTCCTGCAAAATCGGCGTTGATTACTCCTCGAAGCGTGTGGGCGGTGAGCCTGGGGGGGCATTACAATTCGATATGAAGCCTGAGCAGTGTCCATCGGCTTTATTCCCATTGATGTTTGAGCAGCTTGTGCGTCAACAATACCGGAGTTATAGCGCTTGGTGGTCTCAAGGATCTGAAAAAATAGTGCCGAGCTTTAATCTAACGGCTCAATTACCCGATGCGAGTATGTATGCGTCATTTCTCGATGGAGATTGGGAGCAGCGAGGTTGGCAAAAACCCTACGATTTTTTCGATGCTAAGATAATATAAGGAAATCGCATTAGCTGTATAGTTCAGCCGCGTGATGAAGGGTATGGAAGAACAAACAAATCAAGAGTTAAAAGAGTTGAATGACCAATATCATCGTGGTTTTTTCGATCGTCCTTCTTATCAGAATAAGCGCTCTGCTTTGATTGATCAATTTGTCATGAGCAAAAGTGGCAATGACACAGTGCAAATGGCCGCTAACAAGCCAGACGCTTTTAGCTGGGGCACGGACAACGATATATTGGATGTTGCTGAAATGTTATCAATTTCAAAGAATCCTCTAGCAGCGCCTAGCGGGAATGGTAATGGCACCAGTAAATCCAAAAAACGAAATAGACCATTACGAAAAAGAGAGTTATTGCTAATTATTAGTGGAGCAATGATGGCGATGGCGGGCTATCTTTTCTACGTGGTCACCAGCCAATAAAGTCTCCAGCAAAAGTTATTAATGCTGGAGACTAGCGATTTATTTTAAATCGCGGTCGCTAGGGTGAAAATTGTTTCGGTAATAACTGAAATACCCTGGCATCATCTTACGAAAATATCCGGGTGACACCCAAAAATACCAATGCGCTTTACTCCACGCCTTCACGTTGAAAAGTTGCTTTTCAGAGAGTAAAAACTTTAACTGAATATAAGCAACGGCGGGTAATAGAATAAGAGACACAAAGATTAACTTCGATACTCTGTGCCAGTAATTAGGGTTAGTTGTTTGGTACACATCATAGGCAACAGATTTGTGCTCTAACTCCTCTTTCGAATGCCATTTAAAGAATCTCGATATCTCGGGATGAAAACGTATACTTAACTCTGGATTGTTTAACAAGGTCTCCGATAGGATTGTAGAAACATGTTCCATCGCTACAGTTCCTGCTAGCTGGGTGTCGGGTGAGCTGTGCGATTGCAGTAATCTTAAGTTTTTCCGCAATCCATCCTCGATATTGAGACTCGGGTATCCGGTAGAAGACAGCCAGTCATTCATGGCGTGATGTTGCTGAGAATGACAATCTTCTTGATGTATAAATAGTTTCACCGCATCTAGCAGCTCCGGGTCAGTAATACTTTTTTCGTAATACCGGATACTGTGGATGAAAAATTTTTCCCCTTCAGGGATAACGCTGGATACTGCGTTGAAAAAGGAGGTGATAACGGGATTATTAGCAGCCCAATGTTTTGGAATGGCCGAACCAAATTCAAATCCGCTAGTCTCAATTTTAGTTTCACGTTCTGAGGCTGTTGCAAGCCTATCTATAAGCATCACATGCTCCTGAAGGCAGTGGAATTATCTATTATCGCCGGCTAGGCCAAAACTAAATATTCGATTGCCGTTAGTGCCATAGGCATATCCTGANCCCCAATAAAGGCGGCCATCAACAACCGAAGGCGACGCGATAACTGAAGCACCGGTTTCGTANTGCCATAATATCTCCCCAGTAGCNGCATCCATGGCAACCATTGTACCTTCCAAATCAGANACGCCCGCGTACACCACGCCATTAGCAACCGTGGGTGGCCCNAAAGGCCATTTGAAAAANCCTNNACCCTTTTTGTCNCCCCATGCNAGNTGAANNAANGNTCCGGCTAAGGGTTCTTGATATCCNGGTACNGGTGTTTGCCAGAGNAGATCACCGGTTTTTGCNTCCAGTGCNGCCCAGAANCCNGAAACGATTTCNTCTCCCGCATGNGTCCCNGCTTCNAGTACATANGGANTNTGATCAAAGTTAGAATTNTGNAGATANATTCNATTNCCGTCAGTAGCNGCNCCAAATTGCATNCCACCGATAACNCCNCCNGGNCCNACNTGGCGTTGCCATACAACGTCACCGGTATCAGGATTAAGGGAATAGAACACGCCCGCTTTTGTTCCCGCGGCAAGTCGATCCACCGGCTGACCATCCACGTCTACGGTATANAGCATGGGAGGNTGGGCAAAGTCAGCATCAGGCCCTTCCGGNTCNGGACAGTGGAAGCTATCACCNCCGATTAAAGCGAANCCAGCATCGAGACGACAAGCTGANGTCCAGGTATCNAAGGGGACCGTGGACATTGCCCACTTTATCGCACCCGTATCNAGATCGAGTGCGACAATGGAATCGAAATGATTATCTGCGTAAGGGGCACCACAGACTTCTATTGCAGTCTGATCGCCGTTGGCTGCGATGACGCAGTCCGAATAAACTTGGGGTACGTGGTAATTGTTGCCCGTTCCCACGTAGAGTGAATTGCGACTGGGGTCCACTGTTGGCGCGCCGCTCCATACCGAAGCCCCGGAGAACTGATCCAACGCCCCCCCATTGTCGATGGTCATATACTGACGCCAAAGAAGGTCGCCGGTATGAAGATCCACGGCCGCCACGTTTCCGCGAAATTGACAGCAGGGCGTATCTTTATCTTTTACGTAGATAGATTCGTTGGATGAAACACCCACGTACACTTTATCGTTATAGATAACCGGAGACTGAATGATGGAATCGTATTCCAGTGTACCGATTCGGGTTTTCCATACCAGGCTTCCTGTGAAGCGGTTTACCGCATATAAAAAACCGCCACATGCACCGTCCAAGCCCATAGCTTCTCGAACTGATTCTAAAACCCAATCAGTAAAGGTGATCATCGGCACCTTATTTTGGAAATCCCCTAGAATAATTAAATCGCCACTAATAGCCGGACTTGATCTTGAAATATTATTGAAACGGTTATTGTTATAGGTATTTATCTTAGTGGTCCAAATATCATTCCCTGTCCAGCGATCTAGAGCAAAGAGTTTTCCGCCAGGCCATGTCAAATCAGTTAGAGGACCCCAATCGGGAAAGTAAATNGTATCACCTACCACCGTGGGAGTTGCTGATACTGAACCTGAGGTAAGAGCGGTCCACTTCACCTCAAGCTGATCTACATTGGCGGTANTGATACGTGTTTCATCGGGAGCATGGTGATTATTGTTTGTATCGTAACCCCAAGAACCCCAATGCACATCGGTGTTGGTAAACCCGATATCGTGGCGTTCAAGATGCCTCTCATCAGCGGGACAACCACCAATATCTGTGTTAATACAGCTAACAGCCAGCAAGCTTAAAAGGCTAATGAGTAATATGGATAGCAACCGCCGACCGTTACCGCACGCCCATCGGGAAATCTTCATAAGAAGGAACTCCGTATTATTATATTTATTTTGGTTCATCCAGTTTGACGAGGAATCAACGCACAATCTAGGCCAAATGCGTGAGATGAACGAATGCCAGAAGCGCCGACCGGTCCAGACTGCACTTCTATTCTACTACCAGTGGCCCTTAAAAACCCAAAAAGTTCATTATTTTTCTGCGCCAGTGCTCTGCTTTTGTGTAAAGTTCCTGATACTTTGAANTGTGCNTAAACAGTAAGNGTTTCTAATTCATAANGATTTGATNGTTAACCAAATTCAATTTATCCATCGCCCTTAGCNATTATAAAACTATTTTCATAATAGCTAACTGTTTTTAGCTTGTCGCCGCGAATCAACCTGTGGTGGNTTATGTANATTACCGAGAGTGGCGTAGATTCATTAGTACACTAGCACGCTAGGGGACTGAGTTTTATGGCNATTTTGTTGTTTTCTAAAAAGCGCCTTGAGCAGAGTNTCGCTATATCGATACCTTAGACAGGGGGATTACGATACACCAGCTCAATCACAGGTAACCACCAACTTTCCACTTTTGCTTGTTTTTCATAATCGCTTTCAGGATCATGCTGTCGTTGAACCATTGCAACGACCTTAGCTTGATAGTCCTTCGTTGATATAGCAGAAAATTCATCAATAAAAGCCTTAGATATTTTTCCTATTTCGATACCGTTGAAAGTGATACNAACGCCTNTTGCCGAGCTTAAGAGCTGCACCTCATCACCGGTATTTAATTGTGCTAGGGTGCCATGTACTGGATGCTCTGCCAAGAACTGACAGGCGTAGCTTATACGTAGCCGCTTTAAACCCGTAGTTGTAAACTTAAGCAATTGTAAACACGTTAAATTAGATGCACTAAAGTGATCACTTTTATGTTCGACAGCTATTAAAGAAATGTGAGGGTTAATCTGGTCTCTTCGGCTGAAAAGAATAAGCTGATCAATAGCTCGGGTCATAGCGACATAATATAANCGTCGTTCATCTTCGTGTTTTGGNTTGGCCTGATTAGTAAACTGCCATTTACCATCAAGTACCAATACATATTTGTATTCTTCACCTTTTACGCCATGAACTGTACTTAATAAAACGCCGTTGCCAAAACGTGTTTGTCTTTTCTGTTCAAACAAATATTCGTTTAGTAAACGGGTGAAATGACTGACGATCATGGGTTGGTCGCCAAATTGAAATAGCCAATCATTGAACAGGTTTTCGAGTTGTAGGTGCCAATAATTTTTCTTAGACGGGAGCCANTTTAGCAGATCCTTGGTGCTCATCATCAGATGAGGGTCTGTTTGTAAAAAGTCTCTTAACGCACTGAACTCACGGACCGAATACAAATTAAAGCTATCTTCGCTACTGCGTGTATATTGGTACGGCACTTTATTGTCATGTAGTAAGACTCGAACCAAGGCAAGCTCGAGCTTTTCGATACCTTGTCGAGCTACCACCGCGATATCATGAAACTCAATTTTCGTATCCATTTTTTTAATTTCTAGAATTTGAGCCAACACTTCGTTCGCTTGTTGCTCCGCTTGCTGGCAATGAATAATCTTAACCTTACCCTTATGCACGGGATCAATGACTAGCATTTTGCCGCCAGCATTTTCTAATTGGCGACCTAAGTCAATTTCGATGGAGTGATTCGATTTCATTCGATCGTAATTATGAAAGATTAATGAATTTGCCGCTGCAATAATATGCCTTGTTGAGCGATAGTTTTTGGTTAGATAACGAATATTGGCCTGGTAATCATCTTTGAACTGCTGAATATAACGAACGTTAGCATCTCTAAACGAATAAACCGACTGGTCATCATCTCCCACTGCCATGAGTGTTAATTTTTCATCCGCATCAAGGTTTTTACCTGAGAGAGCAGCAATAAAGTCATATTGAATTTGATCAATATCCTGATATTCATCCACCAAAATATGCTCAATGCCATCAAGCATGGCGTTGCGCTGGTGATATTCATCTAAGCCTAACTCTACTACCTCACCTTTGAGCAGCTTAATGGCGTCTTCAATCAAGGCATCAAAACCCCTGTTTATTAGAAACTCTGCATCAAAGTTTTGGCCGAGTAGCCGTAATGCCAAACCATGAAATGTGTGAACCGACACATAAGAAGCATCCTTTCCCATTAGGGCAACCAACCGCTTATGTAAACTGACCGCTGCGTTGTGATTAAAGGTCAACACCAGTATTTTATTGCTGGGCACTTGTTCTACACGCATTAAATAAGCAATACGATGAATAATAACTTTGGTTTTACCTGCACCGGGACCGGCTAGCACTAATTGGTTTTCACTCACTTTGGCATGAACAATAGTTTCTTGATGTTTATTATTTAGATTGGTAACTATTTCATTCCAGGATTCCTGGCTGGTTGCTTTGGCTAAAAAAGCTTTTCGCTTGGTGAAATACTTAGACAAAAATACTTCGTTAAGATCAGCGAAATAATCCTGCACTAAATGCAGTGCCACCTTAATCTCTTCCATCCCTAAACGAGCATATTCATACATCACATGTACTTGAACCACTTTTTGGTGGTAGTGATCTTCTAGCTGACGATAGTTCGCTTTTCTATAGCGCTCCTTATTATCAAGTGGAACATGCAATTCCATTGCTTGTTTAAATACCGCCATGCCATTTTGTAATTCGATACTTTTATGTGCGTCTAAAAATAATAATGCCCGTTGAATACCCTTGAGTAAAAACTCCTGCTGTTCAATCTGGTGTTTATCTGCAAGTAGCGCGGCTAGCCCAACATCCCGTTTCATTTCCGCAATAATCTCTTCCAGAGTGAACTCCACCATCACCTTTTTTTGCAGGCTTGATTGTTCCTTNGACAAACAGCGATATAAGGATTGCACAACCTTTTGTGTGAACATTTGTCGTTGCTGAGCTATTTTTTTTATTAGACCCCAGGATCGGTTGATCTGCACAGCAAATACATCTTTAGATGGCGTCATAAAATCAATAGAGCCTTCCTTGCCTGATGTTTTACCATCCTCACTCCATGTTTTAAATAACTGTCTCAACAAACGTGTTGAACAAGGCAGCTCAAATTCCTTTTTCATGTATGAGTTTAATGCACGCATGTCCACATGCTGATATTGCTCAGAGTTTACGTCTGGTGCTAATTCAGGTAAATAGCGAAGTAATGCGGATTCAATTTGGGTCACTTTTTCAAATAAATATTTGCTATTATCTTTACCTTTAGGCTTTAAAAAAGCTGTCATAGCAAAACCTTTACTCACCAAACCGGAGTCGGCCATTTGTGCCAAAGTCTGCATTATTACTTCAGGGCTAAGGTTATTTTTGTCTTGTGCTGATTTTACCTGAGGAATCACGGTATCGAGAATATCATCTGCATTAATGCCTTCATCTGCGTCAGCATTGATAAGTGCTTCTAATACCAGTTCCCAACGGCGCAGCGCTGGTGCGGATAACTGTAAACTGGCCAGCTTCTCTTTTGCTTCCGCCAGTGTAGAAAATAACGGCTTACCTTGAAAAACACTATTCACATTGTCTTCACGACTTAAAAAACCCTCGCGNTCNAGCCANGCTATAGCTGTTTTTATTTTNGTGTCGGCCATTTGGTCATCANCATNAATAGTGCTATTCATATACTCTGAGCGCAATAGTTCTTTACTAGTGGCTACCACCTTGCCTTCAGTGTATTTCGCNCGAAAGCGAATCTCCTTAAGCAGCTCTGTAATATCTTTAAGGCGTACTTCGCTCTGTTTCGTCAGTTTAAATTGTTGCTCTATATCCTGCCGGTCAAACAATAGAATGCAATTTGCCTCTCTACGATCTCGCCCGGCTCGCCCAGCCTCTTGTAGATAATTTTCCAGAGAACCGGGAATGTCATAGTGAATAACTAAGCGAACATCGTCTTTATCGATACCCATACCAANAGCATTAGTANCCACGATAATGCGGTATTCCCCTGCAATAAAATAATCAAGAACCTCTCGCTTAACAAGCGCATCTAGCCCCGCATGAAAATAAGCCACAGGCAATTCTTGGCCATGCTCAAGGGTGGCAGCGAGGTCTTCAACATGGCGACGACTGGCACAATAAATGACGCAACTCCCAGGATGACCATCGCCAAAATGATCGTCTAGTAGTTGTATGATTTGTGATTCCTTATTGTGTATCTGTGTTTCTACCACTTCATATAGTAAATTCTTGCGTTCCACTCCACCTTCAAATAAAGCCAGCTCAAAATTAAGATTCTGCTTAAAGTGGCTAACGATATCTTTGATCACATCCAGCTTCGCAGTAGCGGTATAGCAAAATACCGGTGGCGGTGACTCTAGTTGATTCTTAGCTATATTGGCGATCACTTTTGCGCAATACAAATAGTCAGGTCTGAAATCATGCCCCCATTTTGACAAGCAATGGGCTTCATCAAATACCCATGCTCCCAACTGCCGACTTAGAATCGCTTGTTTTACTTTCTTGTTTCTTAATTGTTCCGGTGAAAGATACAAAATGGCGATATCCCCCATGCGTACTCGATCAAGAGTCGTCATTCGCTCTGGCATCGTCAACATTCCGTAGAGGGCCGCTACATTTTCGAGCCCTACGTTATTTTTTAGGTTATCCACCTGATCTTTCATCAATGCTTGCAATGGTGAAATGACAATAGTAAGTGAACCATTACGTAAGTTTCGTACCAACGCCGGCAGCTGAAAGCAGAGACTCTTGCCTGCCCCAGTGGGTAAAATACCTAGTAGAGACTCACCGTTTATACTGGCATCAATAATTTGTTGTTGCAGTGGTGTGCCATCGGGCATAAGCCGAAAATCAGGCAATTCAAAAAAACGATTTAAATAGGCTTTAGCATCAAAGTTATCATGGCAGTAGTCACAAGACTTATTGCCACAATGTAAATCACGCAAACGATGAATCAACGTTTTAACCAGGGGATAATTGCGCCACACCCAAGGCGGTAATACCGAATTACCTCCGCTCACTTGCAACCAAGCTAAGGCATAAGCCAAACATAAACCATCAATGCGATTAGAATTAAAATCTTCGACCAAATTGAGTAGCTGGTATGAACAGACCTTATCATCGGCTACCGCTCCCATTAATAAATCAGGTGGCGAATCACTGGACTTGATCAGGACAAAATCGAATACATGCGCTATGCCCTCAGTTTCAGCTGATTTAGCGAATAGATAACGGTAAAGCTCAATAAGCTTCGGTGTTGATTGGTATTGCTGTTCGAACGAGGCCAATTGATCTTTAAAAATTGATAGTGCTAATCGAGCGTCAGCAACGGGGTTATTAAAGCTGTCTTTCACTAATTTATAGTCTTTGACTAAACGGTGATAAGGGTTTTTGGGAAAGGCAAGAGGGCTTAAGAAAAGCGTATCAATAATCGGCAGCTTGAATAAAGTGGACTCTTGAGTTTGGCTGTGGGACTTCAACCAAGGTATATCGTGGTGCAGTACGTTATGTCCTAGTACAAAATCGGCTGATTCGGCGAGTTCATTTAACCTGGCCAAGGTCTTTTCAGTATTTGATCGGACTTCATATGTTTGCTCTGCATCATTAATACTGAGCATTACCGCGCCCATGTGCGTCAGTCGCTTACCATCTTTGGTTATTTCTAAATCCAGGCTAAGTAAATTGCCGAATTGCATGTTTTCCCTTACGCTATTCTATTAAATTGTCTTTAACCCGTTGACACATACCTAAATCTCAAGCGCCTTGTGTATACTGAGTATATAAGGCTTTGGTAGGGTTTAATAGTGGTGGAATCTTTGTGCAATTCACTATCCTAGATGTAGTGACGCGACCACATAGGAGGTTATCCTTCTCAATTGCGTATTCTAGGATCATGGGTGTGTAACTTGTCTGTAGAGTAATACAAGGGGTTTGTGGCTGTGCTGAATCGCCAGTTTATGGGTGGTTTGCTAGGGTATGACCTAGGATGAGATCGGATTATTTATATCGTTTGAGACGATGGGTTGGAAGGCAGTGAGCCCATCGATTAGATTACCCAAGCCATTGCTTGGAAAAAAAGAGCTCGCATTAAATTGATTTTGTTGACCGTGTAAAGCCATATAATTAAGGACGATTGTCTCTACTAGCAAATTAACATTGTTAGCCGCCGGTGTGCCTGAGGTGTTCACCGACGCGTCGGGCGTCATGGAACCGAGCTGTTGGTGAATAGCCATTTCTTCAGGAGTCGCCCCTATTAACTGCGGGCGGAATCCTGGGTTATACACGAGAAAGAAGGGTGCTGCCGTGGAGGAGTTGTCTCCCGTCCAGACACCTTTACCACGCCCGTCAAGGGAGTCGTCGATAGTCCCGTTACTGGCCACA
>JAESQG010000310.1 GCA_016765265.1 Pseudomonadales bacterium
GTACGCAGCCCGGTAGCTTTTTCGCCTTGCCCCAGTCACCCCAGTTGTTCAAGCAGCTTTTGATGGTCTCTGGTTTTGATCGTTATTATCAGATTGCAAAGTGTTTTCGTGACGAAGACTTACGTGCAGATCGCCAGCCAGAATTCACGCAAATTGATATTGAAGCCTCTTTTGTAAATGAAGAGGAGATCATGGAATTAACTGAAACCATGATCAAAAAGCTATTTAGTGAACTGATGGATGTAGAGTTACCTGAATTCCCCCGGATGACCTTTGCCGATGCCATGCTGCGATTTGGCAGCGACAAACCGGATTTACGGATTCCCCTAGAGCTGACAGACGTGGGCGATTTGCTTCGAGATGCTAGCTTTAAGATTTTCTCTGCACCTGCCAATGATCCAAAAGGCCGAGTTGCGGCATTGAAAGTACCTGATGGCAATAAGTTAAGCCGTAAAGTAATTGATGGTTATACCCAATACGTGAGTATCTATGGCGCTAAGGGGCTTGCTTACATAAAGGTGAATGACCACACAGCTGGACGTGATGGTTTGCAATCGCCCATAGTGAAAAACATTTCAGATGAAGCATTACAAGCGATTTTAGATCGTACTGGTGCAGTGTCAGGAGATTTGATTTTCTTTGGCGCGGATAAGACTAAAATCGTCAATGAGGCGTTAGGGGCGCTCCGGGTTAAAGTGGGTCAAGACATGGGGTTGGTGAAAGCAGGCTGGGCACCCTTATGGGTTGTTGAGTTCCCCATGTTTGAGGAGCTGGACGGGGGTGGGTGGCACGCTTTGCATCACCCTTTTACGATGCCATCAACTGATATCGAAACTCTCGAAAAGGATCCTGGTGCGGCGCTGTCAAGAGCTTACGATATGGTGTTAAATGGGACAGAATTAGGCGGTGGTTCCATTCGTATCCATGATGCCGACATGCAACGCAGTGTTTTAAAAGCCTTGAATATCGGAGATGAAGAGGCCCAAGATAAGTTTGGCTTCTTGTTAGACGCGNTGAAATTNGGCTGTCCGCCTCACGGGGGCTTGGCATTTGGGTTGGATAGATTGATNATGTTGATGACTGACGCNCAGTCNATNCGAGANGTGATTGCNTTTCCAAAAACNCAAACGGCCTCTTGNGTTATGACAGCAGCGCCTTCAAAGGTGGATCCGATGCAACTAAAGGAAGTGGGTATTAAGTTACGACCATCCACTTCTGAAAAAACCGCTACTGACGCACCATCAGGTTCCGCATAACGACTTGAACAGATAGCGGCTTGAACAGATAACGGAATATTCAATATGGCTGGACATAGTAAATGGGCGAATATCAAACATCGCAAAGCCGCCCAAGACGCCAAACGAGGCAAAATTTTTACAAAAATGATTAGGGAGATCACCGTTGCTGCTAAGGCCGGTGGTCCCAACCCAGAAGACAATCCTCGCTTACGAGCAGTGATGGATAAAGCGCTGGGTGCTAATATGACCAGGGATACCATAGATCGCGCTATTAAGCGCGGTGCGGGTGGTGACGATGACACCAATANGGATGAGTTGGTGTACGAAGGTTACGGTGCCGGAGGTGTGGCAATATTAGTGGAATCTCTCACCGACAATAAAAACCGCACCGTAGCGGAAATTAGACATGCATTCAGTAAGGCAGGCGGGAATCTCGGTACAGCAGGATCGGTGGCGTATTTGTTTACCAAACAGGGTGAAATCAGCTATGNGCCTGGNACTGACGAAGACAANGTGATGGACGTAGCGCTGGAAGTNGGAGCNGAGGACGTGGTGACTAATGACGACGGTTCCATTGATGTTATCACCACTAAAGAAGACTTCATGACCGTAAAAGATACTTTAGTGGCTGCCGGGCTTGAACCCGCGAATGCCGAGATCACCATGGCTGCTGCTACTATGGTTGATATGGATGTGGATACCGGCGCNAAGGTGTTACGTTTGATCGATGCGCTGGAAGACCNTGATGATGTGCAAAACGTATACTCCAATGCCGACTTTTCCGAGTCGGTAATGGAGCAGATTGCGGGCTAAAAAACGAAATGGCGATCGTACTTGGAATTGACCCTGGATCCAGAATAACGGGATACGGCTTGATTAATGTAGTCGGACAAAAATCCGAATATATTGATAGTGGTTGTATCCGTGTCACCCCTTCCTCTCTTCCTGAAAGATTGAATCAAATCTATTCGGGTATCAACGAAATAATTCAGCTGCACTGTCCGCAAGAAGTCGCCATTGAACAGGTTTTTATGGCCCGTAATGCAGATTCAGCTCTTAAACTGGGCCAGGCAAGAGGTGCCGCTATCGTCGCGGCTGTTACCAATGGATTGCCAGTGTCTGAATATTCAGCACGACAAGTAAAACAATCTGTTGTTGGCAAAGGCTCAGCAGATAAAACACAGGTATCCCANATGGTGTGTTATTTGTTGAAGCTTGATAGCAAACCTCAGGCAGATGCTGCGGATGCGCTGGGAGTTGCGCTGTGTCATGCCCACACGCAACAGAGTTTGGTGAAACTGGCGGGTGCTCGTTCCTTTAGTCGTGGCCGTGTAAGGTAAAGTCTACCAGCTATTTGTCCATTTATGGTTTAAACTAATGTGGTTTAAACTACTGTATGAAAATACACTGAAGCTAGACGAATCTATCATTATCTATCATTATCTATGCTGACTACAGAGATCTATGCTGACCACTAGAGGCCACTTCAACTNATGATCGGACGCTTGCACGGCACTATTCTTGAAAAACAAGCACCTCAATTATTAATCGATGTCAATGGTGTCGGATACGAAGTNGCTGCTCCCATGACCACCTTTTACAAGCTGCCGGATGTTGGCGAAAAAACCGTCTTATATACTCATTTTGTAGTGCGAGAAGACGCACAGCTATTGTATGGTTTCCATGACCTCAAAGATCGGTCAATGTTTAGGGAGCTAATAAAAGTGAATGGTGTTGGACCTAAATTGGCATTGACTATTTTATCGGGAATGGACACTGAGGCTTTCGTTCATTGTGTTAATGAGAGCGATGTCACCAGCTTAGTAAAGTTACCCGGGGTAGGTAAAAAAACCGCTGAACGATTGATTGTTGAAATGAANGATCGTTNGAAAGATTGGGCTATNACAAATGCTGACNCTACATCAGACCTTCCCGAAGGAGAAGTGGTTTCATTGGCNGTGGTGAATACGGGNCACCATGCGTTAAGGGANGCGGAGAGTGCGCTTATTGCTTTGGGGTTTAAAGGACACGAAGTTAATAAAGCCGTTAATGCTGCAAAAGCGCCGGGGCTTTCCAGTGAAGATATTATCAAGCAGGCATTAAAAGGAATGATTCGATAGATGATTGAGTCAGATCAACTCAAAAGCTCTTCAGAGAGGATAGTGGCGCCGGGAGCTGAGGAAAGAGAAGACGCTTTGGATCGAGCAATACGACCCTCTCGATTGGTAGATTACACGGGGCAGTTGGTTGTTCGAGAGCAAATGGATATTTTCATCACCGCAGCCAGACAGCGAAAGGAAGCCCTGGATCATACCTTAATTTTTGGCCCTCCCGGTTTAGGGAAAACCACTTTAGCGAATATTATTGCTAATGAGATGAACAGCAATCTGAAGTCCACCTCCGGGCCGGTGTTAGAGCGAGCGGGGGACCTCGCAGCTTTATTGACAAACTTGGAAGAGGGTGATGTGCTGTTTATCGATGAAATTCATCGACTGAGCGCTGTGGTGGAAGAGATATTGTATCCGGCTCTGGAAGATTATCAGCTAGACATCATGATTGGAGAGGGGCCTGCTGCGCGTTCCATTAAGATTGATTTACCTCCTTTTACGCTGATTGGCGCCACCACCCGCGCGGGGTTGTTGACTTCGCCTTTGCGCGATCGTTTTGGCATTGTGCAGCGCCTTGAGTTTTATACTGTAGGGGAGCTTGCGTCCATCGTGGGACGTTCCGCCGGTATTTTAGGAGTCACTATCGACTCTGGCGGTGCCAATGAAATTGCCAAGCGAGCTCGTGGTACCCCTCGTATCGCGAACCGGTTACTACGCAGAGTGAGAGATTATGCTGAAGTAAAAGCGGATGGCGAGATTTCCTCTAAAGTAGCGGATCTGGCCTTAGATATGCTTGATGTGGATGCCCGCGGCTTGGATCAGATGGATCGGCGTCTATTGTTAGCGATGATAGAAAAGTTTGATGGCGGTCCCGTGGGTATCGATAATATTGCCGCGGCTGTGGGAGAAGAGAGCGGCACCCTAGAGGATGTGATCGAGCCGTATTTAATTCAGCAAGGTTATGTGATGCGCACACCTAGAGTCCGGGTAGTGACAAAACGTGCCTATTTACATTTTGGCCTCAATCCTCCGAAGCAAGATACTGGGCAGAACAATAATCAGCAACAGGACATCCCCTTTGACTGACTGTCGTCCTGTAGGAGATTGAGTTTGGATACAGGTGAAGGGGAATTTTCTATTCCAATTCGAGTCTACATCGAAGATACCGATGCCGGTGGCATTGTATATTACGTCAATTATCTTAAATTTATGGAAAGAGTGCGCACTGAATTGTTGCGACATTTGGGCTTTCAGCACTACAGCTTGGCGGATGAGGATTATCAATTTGTGGTGCATTCCGCAAATGTGAAATATAGTCGCCCCGCTCGCGTGGATGATGCGTTAATATCCACGGCAAAGGTAGCCAAACTAGGGAAAACATATATTCTTTTTAGCCAACAGGTCAAAAAGGCTGAGGATGACCGAGTGCTGTGTGAGGCGGAAATAAAAGTCGCTTGTGTTGATACCGTGAAATTAAAACCTAGAGCGATGAACAACGATATGCGGGCTGCTTTTCAGCGTTTTATGGGATAGTAGGACAGTGTGAAAGGTCGATTATGAAATGGTTTTTTGGCGTTGTGAGATGTTTTTTAAGGTTGTGAGATGTTTTTTAGGGTTGTGATGATAGATATTTTTGGGATGATAATTAGAGGAGAAGGAAATTGACCAACGATTTATCCATATGGGGGTTGATTATAGATGCCAGTTGGTTGGTGAAGTTCGTCCTCATCAGTTTGTTTATTGTTTCCATCGTATCTTGGGTTATTGCCTTTAAACGAATAAAATTCCTAGGATTGGCAAAACGTTCTGCCGTGGAGTTTGAAGAGCGCTTTTGGTCAGGCACGGATTTAAGTCGGTTATATGTCCAAACCAATACCGCTCCTAATACCAGTAGTGGGCAAGAAAATATTTTTCGAGCGGGATTTAAAGAGTTCGCTCGCTTACGGCAGAATAAAAATACCGACGCAGAGGCTGTGATGGAGGGCACCCAAAGGGTGATGCGGGTGGCATTATTGCGAGAGCAGGAAAAATTAGAAGCGCACCTCTCTTTTCTTGCCACCGTGGGTTCAACCAGTCCTTATCTAGGATTGTTTGGTACTGTTTGGGGGATAATGACTTCTTTTATCGCCTTAGCCAATGAGAAGCAAGCCACGATATCAGTAGTTGCTCCCCATATTGCTGAAGCACTTATTGCTACCGCCATGGGCTTATTCGCCGCGATTCCGGCGGTTATTTTTTACAATCGTTTTTCATCTCAAGTGGACTCCATGCTCATCACTTATGACTCCTTCTCCGATGAGTTTTCTAGCATATTGCATCGTAAGGCCCATCAAGTGAGCGCAGCTTAAGTCGTAGGTTTAAGGGACGAGAAAATTCATGGAAAAATTGCGACCACGGCGAAAGCCAATGTCTGAGATCAATGTCGTACCCTATATCGACGTCATGTTGGTGTTATTAATCGTTTTTATGGTTACAGCACCACTGCTGACTCAAGGGGTAAAAGTTGAGTTGCCCAAGGCGGACGCTCAGCCCATAGACAACAATCAAGAGCCGGTGATTATTGCTGTTGATAAGAATGGACAGTACTTTCTTAATTTGGGGAAATCACCCGATAGTCCAATCGTCTTGGATGATCTGCAAGATAAAGTGCTTAAAATCCTGCGTAATAAACCTAATATTCCAATACTGATAGAAGGCGATGATCAGGTACCCTACGGCAAGGTGGTTTTCTTGATGGCATCGCTTCAGGCCGCCGGTACTACTAACGTGGGGTTGATTACCGAATCGATTCCTGTACCAAAGCGGTGAATTGTGAACGCGGAACAAAAGCATTCATCGATTAATGGCTACGCACTACCGGTTGTGCAGAGCGTGGCGCTGCATGTCGTAATCTTTGGGCTGTTGTATTTCGGCTACTCTCAAACTCAATCGGAGCCTATAAAAAAAATAACCCCAGCGTTTATAAAGGCAGTTGTTATTGAAAAACAAGTTGAAAAGCCAAAGGCGGTAGTGAAGCCCAAAAGTAAGCCCAAGCCAAAACCGAAGGTTAAAGCTAAACCAAAAGCCAAAGCAAAGCCCAAGGTTAAATCAAAAGTTAAATCGAAGATTAAACCTAAGCCCAAACCAAAAGTTAAACCAAAACCAAAACCTAAACCTAAACCCGCGCCAAAGCTTGAAACTAAACTAGATGATAACGCCTTGGATTCTATTTTGGCAGAGGAGGAGCTTGAGCTGGTTAAAATGGAGCAGGCTGCGAAGGTAGCCCAAGCGAGAGAAGTTGAGCGCCAGCGGATTAAGGATCAATACGCCGCATTGATGCAGAAGAAAATTGAACGATATTGGTCGAGGCCACCCAGCGCAAGGAACGGAATGCGGGTCTCTTTGAGTATAAAATTATTTCCGGGCGGAGATGTTCGCGAGGTTACTTTGCTTGAAGGGAGTGGGGACACTGTTTTTGATCGATCGGCAATGCTAGCGGTTCAAAAAGCCGGTTTTTTTGAGGTGCCAACAGAGAGCGATATTTTTCAACAATATTTTAGGAAAATAAACCTAGTATTTAGACCAGAGGATTTACGTTTGTGAGCAAATCCACCATTATTACCTTGCCCACTATTGACCGGAGAGATAAAAACAACATCGTGGTTAGATTAACAAAATGGCTTATTCTATTGGTTCTTATCCTACCGCTCCCCATTAAGGTCTATGGGGCGCANGAGCTCACTATCGAAATCACTCAAGGGATCGATAACGCTACCGCGGTGGCGGTGGTGCCTTTTCAATGGCTCGGTAGTGAGATTATTCCTGAGGACGTAGCGCAAATCGTCTCCGCTGATTTGGAGCGTAGCGGACAGTTTATCCCGCTTCCTGTGGGCGATATGTTGAGTCGTCCTACTTCAGAAAAAGATGTTTTCTTTCGAGACTGGCGCGCGCTGGGGGTGGAATACCTTCTGATAGGGCAAATAAGACCGGGCAAACAGCGAAAGTATGAGATTGAATACCAACTATTTGACGTTTACGGCAGCAAAAGTATTTTTCATACGGATGCGTCCATGGAGCACCTTAGAGATGGCGCTCATCATGTGAGTGATCGCGTATACGAGGCCATCACTGGTATCAAGGGTGCTTTTTCTACAGAGATTTTATATATCACGGTAGAAAGGTTAGCGCAGGGAAAGCAGCTATTTAGATTAAGAAAAGCAGATGCTGACGGTCATCGGTCTAAAACAATTTTTGAAGACTATGAACCGATATTATCTCCCACTTGGTCCCCCAATGGACGCCATGTTGCTTTTGTCTCTTTCAAATCAACTCGACCGGCTATTTATATACAAGACACCTGGACCGGCGAGCAAAAAAAATTAACGGGCTTTAGGGGCATAAATGGTGCGCCGGATTGGTCCCCCGACGGCAAATCTCTGGCGATGACATTATCTAAAGATGGAAACCCTGAAATTTACACCATGGAGATTGCCACTAAAAAATTAACAAGATTGACCAACCACTACGCAATAGATACCGAACCTCGCTGGGCACCTGATGGTCGTACACTAGTGTTCACCTCTAATAGAGGTGGAAGTCCCCAGGTGTATCAACTGAACGTTGGTGATAAATCCGTGCGACGACTCACCTTTGAAGGCAGTTACAATGCAAGAGGAGACATCACTCCTGATGGGCAATATTTGGTCATGGTCCATAGAGCCGACGGATTATTTCACATCGCAGTACAACATTTGGAGCATGGCAGGTTTTCTATTATTACTGAAACTACATTAGATGAATCTCCTAGTGTCGCTCCGAACGGTAGTATGTTAATTTATGCAACGCAGCGCGGTGGCCAGGGGGTATTGGGTGCGGTGTCTATTGATGGGCGAGTAAAAATTCGGTTGCCGTCCAGCCGAGGAGCGGTTCGAGAGCCGGCGTGGTCGCCTTTCTTAATCCGATAGTAAAGTTTTTAAAAGTTACCTGCTGTCATTAGCAGCTGTTTATTTAATAATCATGGAGTTTTAATACTATGCGCTTAGCGAATCCCAAAAATTTTAACCGCAAGGCTTCATTGGCACTAGTTGCTGCGATTGCATTAACCGGCTGTCAATCGACACCAGAAGGAACTGATGGAGGTGCGTCGGATGCGGGCACTTCAGGGTCATCTTCTACTTTTGGTACTGGTCAACCGGGTGGTGTTGATAGTACTGACCGAAATGGCGGAGCAATGACTACTTCTGGCGCTGATGCCAACCAGTTAAGTCAAACGGTTTTCTATTTTGATTTTGATAAAGCGCTAATAAAACCTGCTGCATACGCATCACTAAAAGCACATGCACAACAAATCTCCGCAAATCCAAATCTAGCAGTTCGTATTGAAGGTCATGCGGATGAGCGTGGTACTCGCGAATACAATGTGGCTCTTGGTGAGCGTCGCGGTAATGCGATATCTAAATTCCTGCGCGTGAACGGAGTTTCTGGAGCCCAGCTAGAGGTCGTTAGTTACGGTGAAGAAAAGCCTTTATCCTTCGGGCACGATGATAGTTCTTGGTCGCAGAACCGAAGGGTAGAAATAAAGTACTGAGACATCTTGGTCTGATCCATGATGGCAATAGCCGATAACGGATATTGATGGTAGCAGTAAATGGGTTAAGTCGCTGACTTAGCCCATTTGTGTTTATGCTCCTTTAGATTTTGCAAGATTAAATAAGGACGAGTTGATGAATCAAACTAATTTGAAATTTTGGTGCAACCTGAATTATTTAATTGTTATTGGTAGTCTTTCGATATTCAGTTTGTGGACGATGCAACGTGTGGCTTATGCTGAACCCACTAATGAATTCGGGCGTGCACCTAACGTTGTGACAGAGGCCCCGGTAGAGACTTTGAGTGTGGGTGTTGCCAGCCCCATTGGTGTAGCTGATGTTGAGCAGGCACCAGGAAGCAGTGGCTCAACACCGGAATCTTCTCTCTGGGAATTATACAGTCAGCTAGAAATGTTGCAGGAAGAAATGCAGCAACTACGAGGCGTGATTGAAAACCAACGACATCATATCGAAAGTCTCACGCGAAAACAAAAAGAGCATTACATCGATTTGGATCACCGGATTGGTTTGTTAAATAAAACCGTTAGTAGTGGCGGCACGGCTTCACTAAGGTCAAACAATTCATCTGAGATGACGCCGAGTGGCGTTGTCGTCCCGCCTCTGAACACAAGTGATAGCTCTACAGTCGCTAGACGTTCAGCGCCTATGGTTCCCACAGAAGACGAAAAAAATCGCTACAACAGCGCGATTGCTTTAGTGAGAGCAAAAAAATTAAATCAATCAGAAGAGGCATTTCGTCTTTATCTGAATGATTATCCCAATAGTATTTATACTGCCAATGCCCACTATTGGTTGGGCGAAATTTACCTAGCGTTGCCTAGCGTAGATTATGATAAGGCTCGGATGCATTTTGAGACCGTCACTACCCAGTACCCTAAGCACTCGAAGGCGTCAGCTTGTTTATATAAATTAGGCGTACTGCACCATCGGCAAGGGGATGTTGAAAAAGCCAAGAGCCTCTTCCACCGAGTGATTAACTCCTATCCTGAGAGCTCAGCTGCTGGACTAGCGCAAAAAAGTCTCAATAGAATCAGTCCCCCTTAGTAGAGTCGTACTGTTAGAGAATCGTAGCGTGCCAATAAAAAGTCTTTGCATTTCGGCTAAAGGTTGTATAAATTGTGTTCGCTAATTGGCAAGCTACAATCTTTAGGTTTATCACAGTATGAAATCTCTACGAATCACTGAAATTTTCCACTCCCTTCAAGGAGAAGCCCGCACCGTCGGTGTACCTACCGTGTTTGTGCGTCTAACGGGATGCCCATTACGCTGTGGATACTGCGATACTGAATACGCATTTAGTGGGGGAGAGATCATATCTTTAGACAAGATTCTCGAAGCCGTTCGCCAATATAAAACGCAATATGTATGTGTCACCGGAGGTGAGCCGATGGCCCAAAAAGAGTGTCTATCCTTGTTAGTCGCTCTATGTGATGAATTCAAACAGGTTTCACTGGAAACCAGTGGGGCGCTAGACCTTGCTGAGGTTGATCCTAGAGTGATTAAGGTGATGGATCTTAAAACCCCAGATTCCAATGAAATGAGCCGCAACCTTTACAGTAATATTCAAACTTTAAATCCGCACGACCAAGTGAAATTCGTGCTATGCAGTCGCCAAGATTATGATTGGGCAAAATTACAAGTAGATCAATACAGTCTCACATCCCGAGTAGATGACGTTTTGTTTTCGCCTTGTCACGATAAGCTTGATCCCACGCAATTAGCTGCCTGGATTCTCCAGGACAAATTATCAGTGAGGTTCCAGTTGCAGCTGCATAAAATTCTTTGGGGTGACAAACAAGGCGTGTAGTGCAACTAATGCAGCTTATATCCAGTGTTGGAACTTATATCCAGTGTTGAAACTTATATCCAGTATCAAAATTTATCTGAACTAAACGTGCAGCGAGTATCAATAAGATGGCAAAAAAAGCGGTTGTTCTAGTATCCGGTGGTCTCGACTCTGCAACCTGTCTCGCTATCGCCGCAGATCAGGGTTACGAGCTGTATGCCTTAAGCTTCGAATACGGTCAGCGACATCATGTCGAGCTGGTGGCGGCCAAAATAATTGCAGAGTCGTTTCAGGTAAGAGAGCATAAAACCATTCATATCGGGCTGGATGGAATTGGAGGCTCCGCGCTAACCGACCCGAATATAGACGTTCCAGAAGGCGGTACAGAGGGTATTCCCGTGACCTATGTTCCCGCTAGGAATACGGTGTTTCTCTCATTGGCGTTAGCTTGGGCTGAGGTCCTTCAGGCCAGTTCAATCGTGATTGGTGTCAACGCGGTGGATTACTCGGGCTACCCCGATTGTCGGCCGGAGTTTATTAAAGCCTTCGAAGCAGTGGCACAATTAGCTACAAAAATCACAGTAGAGGGAGAGTCCATCTCCATAGATACCCCGCTAATTAATCTTACCAAAGCCCAAATAATAAAGCAGGGGTTGGCCCTAGGCGTGGACTACTCACAGACAGTCTCATGCTACCAAGCNGATAGCGATNGGNGAGCNTGTGGCCGCTGTGACAGTTGTCTNCTGNGNAAAAAAGGCTTTGAAACAGCNAACATAGTAGANCCCACGCAATATGCTCCAGTTGCCGTTANTAAGGGCTAAAACNAAAGGCAATATTGTGGCAAGATCCGATTAATCTGCTAGATTACGTATTGATTTTTATAAAATTTTATGGACATGCAAGAAATACAGGAAAACCATAAAAAGCGCTTGTTTTTTGTCAACAATTCCGTATTATATGCCGCTCTTTCGGGTCGTTAGCTCAGCTGGTAGAGCAGTTGGCTTTTAACCAATTGGTCGCAGGTTCGAATCCTGCACGACCCACCAATTCCTCTTTATTATCAATATCCTATATATCCTCTTAAGAGAAAAGCTACTGTCGATTGCCCCATAGAATCGAATTGTCCCATAGGGTTAACTTATGTCTTCATCAAAGCCCTTTGCAGAGGGGCATAATCACAGTCTTCCAGTGGTAGGTTTTGTCGGTGAATCTCACGTTGATGTGGTGTCTCGTCAATTCAACAGCATGAAGCACAAAGCGTTCAATCGTCATATGAAAAACCCGTGGGTAAAAGCCTGGAGCG
>JAESQG010000311.1 GCA_016765265.1 Pseudomonadales bacterium
TTTGTTTTATCGTGATCTCTTTAATGGGTTTAAACGGCAAGGGTTGTAGCACCTTTCGTTCTTCTATTAAGCGAGCTCCGGTGGCATGGGGGTAGTGTATAAGGCGAAAGATCGCAGACAAGAAGAAGCCGGGGAGCTTGACCCCTTTATTGCTTTAAAGGTACTTAACCCAGAGTTCAGAGACGATCCAAAGTTTCTAATTGCGTTGCAGCAAGAAACCAAAAAAACACAACTATTATCTCATCATAATATCGTGAATGTTTATGATTTTGATCGAGATGGTGACATTGTTTTTATGACGATGGAGCTGCTTAAGGGGCAGTCCCTGGATGAATTAATTCAAGACAATGGCCTTCCCACCACTCAAGAGGCGCTGTTTAATATCATTCGGGGTATGGCCCATGGACTCGAGTACGCTCATGCAAATGGAATTGTGCATTCTGATTTTAAACCCAGTAATATTTTTATTGAAAATAACGGTAGTGTTAAAATTTTCGATTTTGGTATTGCCCGAGCGCTAGACAAAAAACAGGAGTCAAATGCAAGAAGCACGAGGTTTGAATCAATCGAATTGACAGCGTTAACACCACTGTATGCCAGTATAAGTATGTTGGAAGGAAAACCCGTTAGGAAAGAAGATGATTATTATGGTTTAGGCTGTGTTGCCTATATGGTCTTAGCGAAGCAACATCCATACTCTAGGAAAAATGCGAAAGAGGTTCTGGAATGTAATCTGTCAGTGAAGAGAATTGAGCAACTCTCTCGTCATCAATGGCAGAGTCTATGCGGTATGATTGATGTTAGTGGTGATCCAGAAGGTGCTTTGGATCGAATGATGAATGCTTTTTTCCCGCAGCCGCTAGGTAAAACTACACTATATCGAATTAGTTTTTTGACCCTCGTGCCCGCATTGATAGTAGTTCTGTCCATGGGCAATGTTTGGACTCAAAACCGAGCCGCTATGGAATCTATCGTCGTAAAAATGAGTGATGCTGAAATTACCGCCACGGAGTTGCTTGTGGCATTGACGGCATTGTCGATGGATCGTAGAGAGTATGTGATTAATGAAATGAGGGGATCACTGCTGACCTATTATCAAAGGGCAGTCAGTGAACTCTCAGACCTGAAGCGAGAAAATTATGATTTATTGTTAGCGAACCAATTGATTGGAGGGCTAGAAAATATTTTTGTCGATTCAGCCCGGGTGACTACGATGAAAGCGAAGTTAGTAGTTGTTCAGAATAAGGCGTTGCAGCAATTGAAGCCGAAATATGCACAACTACGCTATGACCAAATATACTGGAATCCTAGCGGTGATTGGGATATTGCAAAGGCCGTTGCGCTCATTAGAAAAACTAAGAATGCAGTGAGTTTTCTGGAGGAATCGCAAGTGCGCAATGGCTATATCCGTTATATCAAAGAAAGAATATTTTACGATGACTTAGTGTCGGCGAACGCTGCGATAAGCAAAGCAAAAGCATTGTATCCCAATGATAAAATCCTGAATAAGCTATCCACCGATATAGAACATTCTATGGCGGTACAGCCTGCTTCCGCTGATGTAAATCTACATAGCGAAAATATATTCAAATTAAACCAAAAAAAACTGAAGATTACTGATGGCATTCACAAACAAATTCAACAAATGGTAAGTCGGCATCTTAGTAGGAGATCGCCTTCAAATAAAGCTATCGCTAATTTTATGGTTGAATTAAAGAAAATCGCGCCTCTCGAATACGTCAGCGTAAAAAAAGGTGTTGAAATGCAGTTAGCTGAATCGCTTGAGGAAAATGATACCTTGCCTGAGCAGCAAAGAGAATCTGCTGTTGAGCTCGCTAGAATGGTTCTTCCTAAGCAATATAAAGCATCTTCCCATAAAATTGTAAAAAGGATAAATTGCCCCGTTGGCTTAGCTGGAAAAGGGAAGGAATCAAGGTATCGGTGTCGGGATAAAATTAAAGGAATGCACCTGGCACCACTGTTGGTGGTTATTCCCGGCAACAAACCGAGAGAGAGTTTTGCCATGAGCCGGAATGAAATTACTGCAAGGGAATACAGTGATTACTGCCGTAGTGATAAGATGTGCAAACTCGGTGGTGATACCAGTGACTTGCCCAAGACCAACCTTTCGCTGCGACAGATAAAGGACTACATCGTGTGGTTGTCGAACCAAACAGGGGAGCAGTATCGATTGCCCACAAATGCAGAGTGGACTCGAGCTGCGGCGATGAGTGATCTTGTAAAAGTAAAAGATCATAATTGCCATGTGCTAAAAAATGGAAAGGTAATTAGGGGCTCCTCGTTACGAAAGGCCAATACGGGTTACGAAGACGCATATGGGCTACAGAATATGATCGGTAACACAGCAGAGGTGACTCAAGATAAAAGGGGAGTTTGGATACGTGGAGGATCCTACGAAACACGTTTTAGTCTGTGTGATAGTACTGTGAAATCTAACTTCGATGGTTTTGCTAAAGCAGATGTTGGGTTTAGGTTGCTCAGGCTAATTAATTTTTAAGATTGTATTGGGGTAGTGTTGACCATTAAAATTTCCCTCCTAGACTTAAGCACGTGGAATAGAATTTTGATTATCGCAATACAATGAATAAGGACAAATTGGGCGATTTAATGACCAAAATACAAACGGGTAGTGAAATTGAACTTTTTTTTCAGCTCAGCTTTGACGATGGAACAGTAGTTGATAGTAATCGTGATAACGGTCCTGCTAGCTGTAAGGTAGGACAAGGCCTTTTGCTACCTGCCATCGAAGAGGCTTTGATCGGTTTATCTGAGAATGAAAAGAAGCAGCTTATCCTCAAGCCAGACGAGGCGTATGGTCCTGCCGATCCTAACGCATTTATGGTGGTTCCCCTGGAACAGTTACCTGAAGAAGCTCGGAAAATAGGTAAAACCCTGAAGGCGGAAGATGAGTCTGGTGAGCAGCGCTCGGCTATTGTGGTTGAGATAAATGAAAAAACGATTAAGTTAGACATGAATCATCCCTATGCTGGGCGCACCTTAATATTTGATCTCGAAGTTGTTTCAGTCTCCAACTAGCCTACTGTAGTGGACTATAGCGCCCAGTTCTTTAACGCATTCCCTCCTAAAAAAATCTATATAGAGATGCCAACAATTTGTGTGTATGGCAAGATGCCTGATATTATGCCTAAAATTAAATTGCCGTGGGTAATTAAGCCGAGATAAAGTTTTATTAAAGGCAAAATTTTACCCTGCAAATGAAAACTATTATTGAGCTTGATGCTGAGAGAAATAAATGCCGTGAGAAATAAATGTGGTGAGGAAGTTGGTGCCGTGAGGAAATTGACGTTATGTATCATATTGGGGACTGTGTGGGGAATGTTGACGAGTTGTGTGACAACTGAGGCGGATAGCGAGTCCATACAGGCGTTGGAGAGTTTGCAGTATCAAGGAGTGCTTTATGTTCCGCAGGCTCTAGATGTTTTGAAATTGGATCATAAAAACGTTTTTAAGGTTTTTGGACTAGGTGAACGGCGATTTGAACTAGCGCCAGGGCTGCATGAAATTGAATTGCGCTATAGTCAGATATGGGATTCTGGGTTTGATGATCACCAGGTAGTGAAATCACAATCACAAATCCTCAATATCAATATCGTTGCGGGTGCTGAATATCGATTGAATCATGATAAAGCGACAAGTTTAGCTGAGTCGGTAAAAGTGGCCGAAGATCTGAAAGTTTGGATTACCACGAAAAAAGAGTCTACTTTGACCCCTATCGAAAAAGGAATTATAGAGGTGGAACAAGCGGATTCCCACCAGTTACAGCAACTAAAATATTGGTGGGAGCGGACAAGTGAAGTCGAGAAGAATCGTTTTAAAGTATGGCAGATCAATGCTCAAGGCTAGTGATTGATACTACATGTCCCTATAGCTTCATTGACTCGTATTGAGTTTCGTGGCTAATTTTATTGCAGTCGGATTTGAATAAGTGGCTACATTGGGTTGGGTTTTATATCCTTGCGCAAATTGCAGTGGCTCTCTTTGTCCAATACCCCCACCGATCACAATCTTAAATTGAAACTTAAATGAAGCATCGACTGGGATATCATGGACTCGGTATCCTATATTGGGTCCTAAATTAGCACCACGTTTGCCAGGTTTTTCATCTCTATAGTACAGTGTTATTGGTGCCGTGAAGTTATCAGAAATAAACATTGTTGCGAATAAATCCATGTTCTTTCTTGAGCTTATCCCTATCCAAGTGTGATCATTGTCAATGCCTTTGCGTATCAGGTTTTGTTCCAATGGCGAAATGTGTCCGTCTATGATGGCGGGCTGACTCGGACCCAAAGCGGTACGAAATATACCTCCTTGCATATTTTTACACTCGAGTGATAGAGAAGTGTTAGGTGAATTAACGACATACTTAAAAATGCTAGGGACTTTCACTCTAACTTCTAGCTCTACTTCACTGGGGATAATGGTGATGTGGAAATTAACATACAGAACAGTGAAGCCGGCTACTTTCACTTTTGAATTTAATAGTAGCACTGAGCGAACCGGGCCTTCTTTTATATCCACCACATCCACGAAAAAATTCTTATTGGTCAAAGTGATCCGAGGGTATTTTGCAATGATGCCAGCAGATATTCGAATTTTCAGAGCATCAATAAAATCCGTATTATCGTCACTTTGTAAACCGTTATAATGAAGACTCTTCCACACCAGGAAATTTTTTGGATCCGTTTGCAGTGTGTATCGGGATGTCTCAATCAGTCCGGTTTCTTTATTATAATTGACATAATTTGTAGCGGATATGCTTGTATCAGGAATAGCGCTTGCTGAGAGCGTCATGTTGGCAGCCGCCGCCCCAGTTGTAGCCGCTGTAGCCCCTTCAGTTGTATTCGTTCCCGTAGCAGTCATTCCTGTAGCAATCATTCCTGTAGCAATATAAACGTAACGAGAGCCCCCCTTAAAGGAGAGTCTAATTTCAGAGAGAATTCGAGTGTTGTCTACGGGGAAAGGATAGAGTTGTTGTCCGGCATCAGAGAATAAGAAAAACAAAGCATCATGTTCGTCAAAAATATCTTTTGACCCCATGAGCGGAGCATCTCCTTTCTCAAAATAAGTATTCCCATCGCTATCAATGTCTTCAAACTGAAAAGGAATCGGGGCGAGAACTCCATTCCGATAGGCAAAAACTGTGAGATGATTAAAATCAATGCCATTTATTTCAGGTACGTCAATGCCGTTAATTTCAACTAACTGATATTGTTTCGCGAAAGGTATTTCTGTGGCGAAAGACGGTATTGTGAAAAGTATAGAAAGCAAGAGTATGCCGAATTGCACGAAGGCTCTTGCAAATAACGATAGCATGGAACACATCCCTTTTGTTCATATAATCTACACGCAATGATGGTATTATATAATCAAATTTGTGTGTTGTCCGGCTAAATATCATATTGATATTTTTAATGATAAAGCCTGTATTAATAAGGGCCTATGAGCTAATAAATCAATTAGTAATTCCAAAAGGCATCAGTAAGGAGCAATCAGCAGGTGATACCATAAAGCCATCTATGGTGATCCTGGCCTCAGGTGACGGAATGGTTGGTCTCTTCTTTTTAGGCTGACAAATTAAACTGACAAATGCTCTACTGAATTGTATATTTCTAACTTCAATTCCGGAGCCATGCTAAGTACCGAAATTGAAGTATTTTTAAATTGATACTGATTCCATTCGTAATAGTCGTTATGTAAAAGTGTTGCAAGGGCTATTGCCAATGCAGCGCCGTGACTCACTATTGCGACGCATTCTCCTTTGTGTTTTGCAGCAATTTCATGGAATGCGCCGGTGACTCGATGACTAACGGAGTGAATGGATTCACCTCCAGCGGGGGCGAAATGAGGATCTTCTTTCAGCTTATCAAAAAAGTTATGTTCGTTTTTTAAGGAATTAAAGTGTTCTCCTTCTAATTCACCGATACCGAATTCTTGTAAATCTTGGTGATGTACAGGGGGTTGGTTCAGTCGTTTTGCCAGTGCATCTGCCGTATGTCGAGTTCGCTCCAAAGGACTGCAATAGACTTTGTTGCAGTGAGGATAGTTTTCTGTCACGTATTGTCCCATGCGATCAGCTTGCCAATGCCCTTCGTCTGTAAGCGGAGTATCTGTAGAACCATGCCACAGATTTGCAATATTGGCTGGTGTTTGACCGTGGCGAATAAGAATAAATTGAGTCGTATCTTTTGGTGTTTCTGTCATTTTTGTGTCACATCATTTTATGTCAATACTAAGAAGTATATATGAAAACCAGTGGCCATATTAAGACCAACAGCCATGGATTTAGAATAGACCTTAGTGCCCATCGGCGCCTATCTTTGGGCGTTAACGTCTAAAGTGTTTAAAAGGCTGTCTCCAACCTGCCGGGCTCATTTTATAAAAACCTTTAAGTGGTGACAAGGTCAGGTATTAATCAGAAACAACATTGTGAGGGCTGCATATTAACACATTGATATTGCGTGAATATTTTTAAGAAAGGAGGGTTATTACCTGGTGTTATTTCGATACTGTTGAATGAATTTTTTACCGAGCCGTCTGCCAAGCTGGTAATCACTTTCGAGAATACGCGTATCGGTTGTTGTACGCCCAGTGCGAAAACAATTGTCCGCGGCAATCTGGAATATAGTGAGATTGGTTGGGGGGGTGTTCTACGAAATCTACGCTCTCATTGTATACACGATATTGATTTGAAATGGTGTTCTGAATCTTTGGAAAGTTTCTATACAAGAAAGCCCCAAGTCGTGCTTCTATGCCGCCACTAGATTTACGATAGCTTTTGCCTCGAGATCGAATAAGTACGATTTCCGTAGCGCCTTGTGTATAGGCTTNTCTCACTGGAATGGGGTCGCCCACACTGCCATCCACNGCTCTACGATTATTGATATACACTGGCGTTCTGTATAAAAGGGGAACCGAGCATGAGCCTAAGAGGATGTTGTGAATATTGCCATCATTTGGGTGGTGGTAGCTTGGCTGACCTGTTTCGACGTCTGTGGCNACNACNACGAACTCTCTGCCGGNTTTGCTAAGAAANTGAAATGCTCNTTGTTCGTCTAACGGGTGTATGGCTAGACANTCGTTGCCAAGCCAATCTAAGTTTAAGTAGTGGCCTCCTGAGAGGAATTTCCACTTATTAATAAACTGCCCAGAGGTGGCGCAGGACATTAATACACGATAATTTCGACGGTATTGGCCGGCAAGGTGAGATATCAAGTTAAGNCTGCCAGCGGATACGCCAATATATAAATGGAACGGATCAAAACCCAGTTCGTAAAAGCTATCGAGTACGCCCGCTGAAAAAATACCACGCATACCACCGCCTTCGACAATCAAGGCCATTTTTTTTGAATTATCCTGGTTTTTTGGATTATCCTGATTTTGCGGATTCACCCACCTCTCCCAATTTCGCAATCCCCAGTAAACCTGATCAAGAGTAGCATTAAAAGATGACTAACTGTGGGCAAAATATTATCGGGAGGTCTCAGTCAGTTCGACTAGTGTTAGCTCGGTTTTTACCGGTTGTGCGGGCTGTTTAAATTCCGACGTCTTTTTACTCTTTGGGCAAGTGTCGATGCAATAGGTGATTTCTCGCATGCTTTGCATTGGGTTTTGACAATGTTGAAGCTTTGCGAGAGATTGGTGATGCTTTTCTTTTAACAACTTTAAACTAGATTGCAGACCAATAACACATTGATAAAAAGTGTCGCTTTGATCTACTTGGTTGTTAGGGGAATGGAGCTTATCTTTTAAGTGAATTGAGAGCGTTTCCTGTTCGAGCACAGCCGCAGTTAAGTTGTTTCTTATTTCCATTAGTTCGTCGTTAAGGTTTAAAGTGTCATCTTTACCGGTGGAAGTCCTGTCAATGGTACCAGTGTCCCCACTGGCGTTAATTCTATCTAAGNCCTCTTTGGCTAAGCTTAGTCGAGCTCGAATACGTGTAGATAGTGTAAGTGCTTCTAGTGATTTGGTAGTGGGTGATGCCTCCTGACCCATTATCGTGATTATTTCTGCAAGATCGTTGTCAATTTTTTTAGCCTCGGTGAATTGATCCATAATAGCTGAATGCACTTGCTGATAGCTCTGTAACAAATNTTTGTGTACGGCAAATAATTTAATGTCCATGTTCTGGTGTATCNCTGAAAGACTAATTCTTGCTTGATTAAAGACTTTTGCAATATCTTTGGTAGATTCATTCAGTTCCGTGGCTTCAAAATATAATTTTCCTTCCCCTAGGGGGCGAATTTGATTGATCAACTGATTTCGTTCCGCTTTGTGTTTGTTTGATCGGACCAATTTATTACTTTCGTCGCGATGCCTTGATAAAGGTTCTGGATTTGCTAAGGTCATTGTTTTCGACCCCATCACTTGATGGCCTATCCAAGCTAACAGTCCATATAGAATAATGAGTGGCAAGACTATCTGCCAGCTCTGTATCCAATAGTTGTATTCGGTATTTTGGTGTTTTTTCAGCAGTGCTTCTAATTGTTGCTCTACAGACTCTCTGTTGCTTGTAATTGCAGTGACAGTGTTTGATAGATCTTTCGTTTTGGCTCTTGTCACCAAAGTGCGATCAATAGTGACGAGGAACTCCTTTAAATTTTCGCCCGTATTAGCAATCATTCTTCGAATTTGGGTGTCTTCCACTTTTGCGACTATTGGGCTTGTGGATCCGTTGAGAAGTAAATATTGATTTCTCTTATAGTGTTCGATTTGTTTGTTAATATTTGTTTTTAGGTCTTCGAAGGTGATTCCTTTTTGAAGAGAGTTGCCGGTAAGGCTTTGCAAGTGGGCGACGAAAAGAAATTTCTCGATCAACATCAATAGTTCAATTTGTTGCGCACTGTAGTATATCTGATGAGGGCTAGCGGATGAGCGGTTTAGTGCGTTGGTCACTGTTTTCGAAGTTTTAATCGTTTCGCTTAGCATTTGATGTAAGGTTTGTTGGTTTTTTGAATAAGATTGGAGAGTGACTCTGTTTTGTAATATAAGTCCGATACCCTTAGATATGATTGACCACCTAGAAGTGACTTGTTGCAATTCTGCTTGCATCGGCTGAGGCGAAGGAGAGATTTCTTGCTTAATACTGCCTTTAGTGAGGATGTTTAGGCTAGCTATTGCGTTGTCATTTGCCGTTTGGAGTTGTCTTAAAGCGTAGGCGTTACCCTTTCTGGCTTCTAATAGATGATCAAACGCGGATTGAAATGCGTAGTTTAGTCGTAATACTTGTGAGGAAAGAGCGATTTGCTGCTGATGATTATTCTTGTTTCCCCAAATGAGTAATGAGCTCAGAATCAGTGCTGAGAGAAAGGCCAGATGGAAAATGGTACTGGGGGCAGAGAAATCAATTTTCGTATTTATTTCCATTAAATGGTTAACCTTATTCTAGGATTGTTGGNTATTNCGAAAAANTCTAAATGTTANGATTTACAAACNTTAGGTTGTCTCCTATACAGGCAGTTTTCTACCTGTTGGAGAAGGTGTTCGGGCACCAGAGTGAACATTACTTTACGAGCGTTCAACAGCATTATTCGGACGTTGGTAACACTATGCCCTGTCTTCTTCGCAATTTCGTGAGGATCTAGTCCATCACAAATTATATATCTGAGGTGAGTGTATTGTAGGGGAGTTAAATGAGCCCGTAGATTTTCCATCATCATTGATGTTTTAAGGTCGTCTAGATCTACCTGAGGTCGTTCTACTGCAGTATCTTTGTTGACACCATCTTTGTTGACACCATCTTTGTTCACACTATCCTTGTTGACACTGCCGGCAGCAAACGAGGGACTAACGCCAAGTTGGATGGTATCTTCAAAAGATGGGGTATATCCCAATTGAGTGTTAAAATTCTCTTCGGGCTCAATGTCAGTTTCTTTACTACCAAAATGATTGTCGTTTTCGAGTGAAATATGAGTTGGAAACTCTTTTATAACCGCTTGCAATACTCGCGTTGTGGCGATTTTTTTTAAACTTCCGAGCATTACTTGGTTACGTCGTCCCCCTTCTAAGTGGGTGTATCTCTGATGAAGTTTTTTAAGAGGGGGGTACGCTACGTCGCTAAAGATACCCAGTAATGATTCGGTTGCATCGTTTGGTAGGTATTGCATGCCTATTCTTTTTAGTAAAATGGAGCAATACCGATTAAAATTAGCGACGATAAATAAATGAATATCTAGATTGTCCCAGTCCTGTTTAGACCAGTCCTCTAAGTTACGAAAGTGGGTTAGATGGGAGGTGTTCACAATCATATCCTTTTTGCTATTGCAGTTGTGGTTG
>JAESQG010000312.1 GCA_016765265.1 Pseudomonadales bacterium
GCTAAGTAATTGTTAACAATTACCATAATAAGAATCCATTACGTGTTAGTAGATTACATTTTAAATTAAGTAGTGAAAAAGGAAGGAGATCTCTGTTCTGAAATGATCAGAGTAAGGCATGTTAAATACACTGAGGAGAATTGTTCAGGAAGTGAATTCTGCCCCCGATTTGGAGGCGGCACTGGAGGTAATGGTACATCGCGTTAAAGATGCGATGAATACCCAAGTGACCTCGGTATACCTGTTAGGTTATTCCCAAAATCGATATATATTGATGGCCACTGAGGGTTTGCGAAAAGAAGCCGTGGGCAAGGTGAGCCTTGGTTTTTCTGAAGGCCTGGTAGGTCAGGTTGGCCTCAGAGAAGAGCCTATCAATGCGAAAAAAGCCACAGCTCATCCAAAATTTCAATATCTGGAAGGAACGGGTGAAGAAGAGTTTGAAGCGTTTCTCGGTGTTCCTATTATTCACCATCGCAAAGTGCTGGGAGTCTTGGTGGTTCAACATCGAGAAGCTAGGGCGTTTAGTCAAAGTGATGAAGCTTTTTTAGTCACTGTTTCTGCACAACTATCAGGGGTGATCGCCCATGCAGAAGCAACTGGCGTCATCAAAGGTCTTGGGTTTTACGAAAAGTCAGCGGTGGCGAAGTTCACTGGTGTAGCCGGTGCATCGGGCATCGGTATTGGAACGGGGTTACTCTATTATCCCGCTGCTGATTTAACCTCGGTGCCTGATCGTAAAGTCAAAAACATCAAAAAAGAGCTGGCCTCTCTCAAGGGGGCCTTAGAAGAGGCCCGAAGTGATATCAAATCCATCGCTGATACCGTTGCTGATAGCTTGGGCCCTGAAGAAAGTGCCTTGTTTGATGTCTATGTACGAATGTTGGATGACAATGCCATCGGCGGCGAGATAGCTGAAAAAGTAAAAAAAGGTCAGTGGGCGCAGGGGGCTTTGAGAGAGGTGATTGATGCTCATATTAAGGGTTTTGAGATGATGGAAGACCCGTATCTAAGAGAAAGAGCAGCGGATGTTAAAGATCTTGGACTGAGAGTCCTGACTAAATTGCAAGAGCATGATAAGGCACCCATCGAATATCCAGAGTTCACTGTATTGGTGGCTGAGGAGTTGACCACCTCGATTCTATTGGAAGTGCCACGAGATAAATTGGTGGGTGTGGTTACTGTGCGGGGCTCAACTAACTCCCATATGGCCATCGTCGCTCGTAGTATGGGGATTCCAACCGTGGTGGGTGCAGTGGGTCTACCGGTGGCACAACTGCAAGGGCGAGAGCTGGTGGTGGATGGCCATAGAGGCGAGGTGATCTCCAACCCCGCGGCTGAATTACGCCGCCATTACGAATCAATTATTGAACAAGAAAAGGAACTCGCCGCTGATCTGGAAGCCATCGTGAATGAACCCAGTGTTATGCCCGATGGTCACGAAGTGACGTTGTGGGTAAACACGGGTTTGATGGCGGATGTCGCGCTTTCTTTAGACCGGGGCGCGGCAGGTGTTGGGTTATATCGCACTGAAATTCCTTTTATGACACGCGATCGGTTTCCTAGTGAAGAGGAGCAAGCGGGAATTTATCACCAGCAGTTGGCGGCTTTTGCTCCGAGCCCGGTAACCATGAGAACTTTAGATATTGGTGGTGATAAATCATTACCTTATTTCCCCATTGTAGAAGAAAATCCCTTTCTAGGCTGGCGAGGGATTCGTGTTACTTTAGACCACCCAGAGATTTTTATGGTGCAAGTGCGAGCAATGCTCAAGGCTAGCGAAGGTTTGGATAATCTCCGGATTATGCTGCCTATGGTCTCCACGGTTTTTGAGGCTGAGGAAGCTATGCATCTCGTGCACAGAGCTTACCTTGAAGTTTTAGAAGAAGGATTCCATGTAGTGATGCCGCCTATTGGTGTCATGATCGAAGTGCCTTCAGCTGTTTACCAGGCTCGAGAATTTGCACAGCGTGTTGACTTCCTTTCAGTGGGTAGTAATGACCTCACCCAATATCTGCTTGCGGTGGATCGCAATAATCCCAGGGTGGCAGATCTATACCAATCCCATAATCCTGCCGTGTTGCAGGCGCTAAAAATAATTGTAGATAAGGCCGCCCTAGAGAATACACCGGTTAGTATTTGCGGTGAAATGGCAGGTGATCCGGCGTTGGCGTTAGTGCTCATTGCCATGGGTTATAACACTCTCAGCATGAGTGCCAGTTCCTTATTGAAAGTGAAGTGGGCGATTCGTAAAGTCTCTTTTGCCAGTGCAAAAATATTGCTCGATAACGTAATGTCCATGGATAATGCTGAGGTTATTCGCAGTTATCTTGATTTCGCTATGACCAAGCAGGGCTTGGGCGGATTTGTGCGACCCAATNGTNNNANCTGANATCCACTCCTCCATTTTGTCAGGCCACCTAATGAATTCTGGTTTCAGCACTGTACAAATCTACGGCGCTACGTGACAATCCTGTGTTCAACTCACAACAATCTCCCGTTCTCACAATAAGGAAGAACAAGTAGTGCTAACTTTTCCCAATATTGATCCGGTGGCCATACAACTGGGCCCTATTGCCATTCATTGGTATGGCTTGATGTATTTAGGAGGCTTTACCGGCGGTTATTTCCTGTGTGCGAAGCGAGCAGCTAAACCTAATAGCGGCTGGAACCAAAATCAGGTCAGTGACATGATTTTCTATGGTGCAATGGGCGTTATTCTGGGAGCTAGAATAGGCTATATATTATTTTACAACTTTGCTGCTTTTATAAGAGACCCAGTTATTCTAGTAAAAGTGTGGGAGGGCGGTATGTCCTTTCACGGCGGCATGATCGGAGTCGCCATAGCGATGCTGTTGTTCGCCCGCAAATCGGATAAGCACTTTTTCGATATCATGGATTTTGGNGNTCCGATTGTCCCNATAGGTTTGGGCTTNGGCAGGATAGGCAATTTTATTGGTGGTGAGTTATGGGGTCGAACAACGGATGTACCCTGGGCCATGATCTTTCCTGGTGCTGGGGATCTGCCTCGGCATCCTTCCCAGCTATATCAGTTTGCATTGGAAGGGGTAGCGTTGTTCACGATTCTTTGGCTGTATTCCATGAAACCTCGNCCTAGAGGCGCTGTAATGGGTATGTTCCTGATTTGGTATGGAATCTTTAGGTGTATCGTTGAGTTTGTTCGTCAGCCTGATGCGCATATTGGTTTTATTGCATTGGAATGGTTAACCATGGGCCAACTGTTGTCTCTACCTATGATTTTGGTAGGCTTAATAGTTGTGATCTACCGCTATCAGAAAAATATTTATGCGCCGACGACCCTCCCTTCTGAGGCGGTGGAAAAACCGGCGCTACCACCGAGAAAAAAAAGCGGGAAAAAAAATAAAAATAAGAAGCGTTAAATAATGCTAATTTTCGCTGATTTGCCTCAACAGTTTAGCCATTTAGCCTAAACTGGTTGTGACATCAAAAAAACAGCATTGCTGCCACACCGCAAGGTGGGATAAAACCAGATGAGATAAATAGGATGAAACAATATCTTGATTTAATGCGCCACGTGCGTGAAAACGGTGTGTTTAAAGAAGATCGCACCGGAACAGGGACTTACAGCGTTTTTGGCCATCAAATGCGCTATAACTTACAACAGGGTTTTCCCCTCGTTACCACCAAGAAATGCCATTTACGCTCCATCATTCATGAACTGTTATGGTTTATTGCCGGTGATACGAATATNCAATATTTAAAAGATAATGGAGTGAATATTTGGGATGACTGGGCAGATGAAAATGGNGATTTAGGTCCNGTATANGGTTATCAGTGGCGGTCGTGGCCGACACCNGATGGCCAAAAGGTGGATCAGATGGCGCAACTGATCGATCAGCTTANGAGNAANCCTGATTCNCGTCGCTTGATAGTGAACGCATGGAATGTGGCTGATGTCGATAGTATGGCCTTACCACCCTGTCATACCATGTTCCAGTTTTATGTTGCTGAGGGTAAATTGTCGCTACAGCTATATCAGCGCAGTGCTGATATTTTCNTGGGNGTACCTTTNAANATCGCCTCTTATGCTTTGTTGTGCATGATGATGGCGCAAGTGACAGGCCTTGAAGTGGGGGAATTTATCCACACCTTTGGCGATGCTCACCTTTACGTTAATCACCTCGAGCAAACTGATACTCAGCTTGCCCGGGATCCTCTCCCGTTGCCCTCAATGAAACTTAATCCCAAGATTGATTGTCTATTTGACTTCAAATTCGAGGATTTTGAATTGCTCAATTACCAATCTCACCCGCATATCAANGCNCCGATAGCAGTTTAGGTTACTTTTATTGTGTGGAGGAGAGGTGAATGAAAGTGGGAGTCATTGTTGCCATTGCTGAAAATGGAGTCATTGGTAAAGATAATAATTTACCTTGGCGGCTATCAAGCGATTTGCAATATTTTAAGAAAACGACACTGGGCAAGCCAATCATCATGGGTCGAAAAACCTATGAGTCCATCGGCAAACCTCTACCCGGTCGTACCAATATCATCGTGACTAGAAATCAACACTACCAGCAAGAGGGCTGTGTTGTTGCCCATTCTCTTCAAGAGGCTATTACCTGTGCGCGTAACGAAGCGGCTGGGACAGTGATGATTATTGGTGGAGCACAGTTGTATCAAGAGGCGTTGTTAATAGAGCCTCCCATGGTGACACATCTTTATGTGACGGAAGTGCACCATACCATAGAGGGGGATGCTACATTTCCTTCTATCAATAAAGCTCACTGGCAAGAATTAAGCCGCGAGCCACATAGCGCTGACGACAAAAACCAGTATGACTACAGTTTTGTCGTTTATAAACGAAATAAAAAGTAAAAGGGTTATCAATATGTTTAAGAACTTGTTTAAGCCGAAATGGAAAAGTCAAAAGCCTCAAGTGAGAAAGTTAGCGATTGAGCAACTCAATTTAGAGAAAGATGATGATCGACAGACACTTTTGATACTGGCGAAAGAGGACACCGACCAGGATGTGAGAAAAGAAGCAATCTCTAGAGTGGACGAGTTGGATATTCTCACTTCTCTATTAGAAAAAACTGAAAACGAACCGATTAAAGATAGCATTTATCACCGTATAGGCGTGGTGATTAGTATCAACGGTGATGCTGAGGCTAGCAAAGGAGTCGAAGAGAAGATAAAGATATTGTCTGGCTTGGGTGAGCCGATGATATTTAACTATGTAGTCAAAAATAGCACCCAAGTAGAAGTTCAGTTAGCGGCAATTAATAAGATCGAAGTGCAAGAGAGTCTCGAAGATTTAGCGCTTAATGCGAGAGTGGTGCGAGTACGCCAAAAGGCAACGGAGCGCCTGGTGGATATTGGTGGACTACAGCGAGTGGCAAATAGTGCAAAAGGAAAAGATAAATCGGTATATCGCATCGCAAAAGATAAACTGGATTTAATTCGAGATGAAGTCAACCAGCGTAAAGAAGAGGCTGTTGAGTGTGAACGCCTTTGTGTTGCTATCGAGAAGCATAGTCAAGCCAGTCTCGAACCACTATACGAACAGAAAGCGGCTTTGTTGTATAAGCAGTGGCAGTCTCTAGAGAGCGAGTATAAAACCAATTTTGAATCTCGTGTAGTAGAAGCTTGGCAGCGCTGCGACGAGGCTATCGCTAATTATACTTCCGAGGAAAAACAACGACAACTTGACGGAGAGCTACATAATAATGCGTTAGAAGAGCAGCTCGAGACCTGCAAGGTGTTGGAGGATGCTTTTGATTTAGTAAAGCAAAATAGCGAGATGCAGGGATCTGATTTGCCTGCCATTGAAGGCTTGTTGAGTACCCAAAAAAATCGTTGGGAAGAAGCCGCCAGTGTTTTGCAAGCCCCCGAAGAAGTCAAAGGACGATATGAGTTAGGAGCAATAAAACTGGCAGAATATGTGGNCGCAGCTCGACAGCTTTTTGAAGGCGAAGAGGCTATCGCTCAAGTGTTGACGGAAGTTGAGTCATTAAATGATGATGATATAAGCGGTATACGGAAGAAAAAACGACAGCTTGATGGGATGGTCCGAAAGTATAGTTGGCCTTCCTTGTTGGCTGAGCCATTGGCAATAATAAGCTTAAATAAAGCAGTTGATCAAATTAAAACGTTGGAGGAAAAAGCTAAAAATAGTCAAAATAAAGTGATCGAAGATATTAAGAATGCGATCGCTAAGTTAAATGAAAACCTTCAAGAGGGGGCATTGAAATCAGCAAACAAGCGGATTAGAGACGTGCAGCATTTGCTGAAAAAAATTCCTGCTAAGGAAGCCGAATATTATCATAACGAACTAAAAAGTTTTACCGGTCGACTCAATGAGCTAAGAGACTGGCAGGGGTATGCCACGACGCCGAAGAAAGAAAGATTGTGTGAACAAATGGAAGGACTAATAGAGTCGGACATCGATCCACAAGATAAAGCAGATCAGATTAAGCAAATGCAACATGAATGGAAAGCATTAGGGNCATCTGATATAGGAAAAGAGAAAGCGCTTTGGGAGCGGTTTAAAGTGGCAGGTGACAAAGCATTTGAGCCCTGCCGGGAATATTTTTCAAATCTTGCCACTATACGCGAAGAAAATTTTAAAAAACGAAAGGTGTTGTGTGATCAGCTGGATACCTATATCAAGAATAACAATTGGGATGGGGCAAATTGGAAGGCCGTATTGGAAACCTTACAGCTTGCGAAATCAGAGTGGCGTAGTTATGCGCCGGTGGAAAGAAAATCCAGCAGAGATTTACAGGAGCGGTTTAATCAGTTGTTACACGTGATTCAGTCAAAACTGGATGAAGAGCGCGTTATAAATGTAAAACTGCGAGAGAAAGTGATTGCCGAAGCCGTTGCGCTGGCTGACGTAGATGATATGCAGAAAGCCGTGACCGAGGCGAAAAATCTTCAGGAAAAGTGGCGTAAAATTGGTATGGTTCAGCGTAAAGATGATCAACGTTTGTGGAAGGAATNTCGATCGGCTTGTGATATTGTTTTTGATCGACGCCAACAAAAGTGGGAGGACCTTAACGAGCAACGCAGCTACAATCAGAAAACAGTAGAAGAATTGTGCCAGCAGATAGAGCAAGCGTTAATGCTGAGCAGCCAAGAAGTTATCGAGCAAAAACATCTTGTATTCAATTTAAAAGAACAGTTTGAAAAAAGCCAACCATTACCGAAGGAAGTGGCTGACCAGCTGAAAAAACAATTTCTAAGTTTAGCAAAACAATTTGAGAAGAAAGTTGCTGGAGCCAGAACCAGTTTATTAGCCCAACGGTATGAGGGATTATGGCAACAAGCGATGATCTCTGCTGAGCTGGAAGATGTTGTTTTAAAGCAGCAGTTAGACGATATGAAATTAAGAGACTTCCGGGATCAGTGGAATGAAGTAGGTGATCTTCCCGATGATTTGGTGGTTTCAATGAATGCACGTTTTGATAATGCAGTAAATGCGCACACCACTGGAGACATAGAAGGTTTTGCCGCGGTCCTGGAAGGGCACAATGAACTCTGCCGGCAGCTTACCATTCGGATGGAAATTTTGGCTGGAGAAGAGTCCCCAGCAGAAGACAAATCATACCGTATGGAGTTGCAGGTTAATAGACTCAATCAAGGAATGGGAGTGAATGGGGCTCAAAATGCGGTACAGCAACGTAAGCAATTGGAAGCGGATTGGTGCTGCAATGGTCCTATTAATCAAGATGTGGTTGCGCCGTGGTTGCAACGATTTAAGTCAGCGATGAGTAAGGTTGCGTAGTGTCTGACGCTAATTTGTCAGATCCTAATTTGATCGTAGTTCTGGGTGCTACGGCATCGGGCAAAACAAAACTAGCTGTTCAGTTGGCCAAACGGTGTAGCGGTGAAATTATATCAGCAGATTCTCGACAAGTGTATCGAGGTCTTGATATCGGCAGTGGTAAAGACCTGGATGAATACGACGGTGTTCCGTATCACCTAATCGATGTTGTTGACCCTGGTTATGAGTTTAGTGTTTACGATTACCAAAGACGATTTCTTGATGTGTTTATGATGCTTTCAGCAAACGGCGTAATGCCAGTTTTAGCGGGAGGGACGGGCCTTTATCTTGATGCAGTATTGAAAGGTTATCATTTTGTAGAGGCGCCCCAAAACGTTGAACTTAGGGCGGAGTTGAGTGGATTAAAAAGCGAAGTGCTAGTGGATCGATTACTGCAATTGCAACCGAAACAACATAATACCACTGATACTGACAATCGCGACAGACTCATGCGTGCCATAGAAATAGCTTTGGCGGAAAAATCTGCCAATGTAGATAGAGAGCCCTACCCCACGATTACCCCATTCATAATTGGTATTCACTGGGATCGTGCCAAACTAAGGGAGAGAATAACGCTGCGTTTAAAGCAACGACTGGATAACGGTCTTATTGAAGAAACGCAAGGTTTACATGATGCTGGACTTAGCTGGGAAGTGCTCGACTTTTTCGGATTGGAATATCGGTACGTGGGGCAATTTTTACAAGAGAAAATTAATCGCAATGATCTCTTTCAGAAATTAAATGCTGAAATTCACCGGTTTGCAAAAAAACAAGATACCTGGTTTCGTCGGATGGAACGTAAAGGCGCTCAGATACACTGGGTTGAGGGCGAGGGGGATCCGTTTAAGCAAGCGACGCGGTTGATGGTGTGAAGGTAGTACTTGGTGGGCATTCAATCTTCTTCAATCATCTTCAATGCTCTTGTTTTCAATACTCTTGTTTTCAATACTCTTGTTTTCAATACTCTCGTTTTCAATACTCTCGTTTTCAATACTATGGTCCATGCCTAATGCCGGGTTTTCTTCGGCAGGTTTTCCCACAGGTTTTGCGGGTACACCAACAACAGTTGTGTGGGCTGGTACATCTTCAAGGACTACACTACCGGCACCTACTTTGGCGCCCACACCGACTTCCACGTTACCGAGTATCTTTGCGCCAGCACTAATTAGTACACCCTTCCTGATTTTTGGATGCCGATCACCGGCCTCTTTGCCTGTTCCTCCAAGGGTGATGGAGTGTAGCATGGAGACATCATCCTCTATAACCGCGGTTTCTCCCACTACGAATCCGTGGGCGTGATCGAGTAAAATACCGGATCCGATAATGGCTCCCGGATGAATATCAACACCGAACACTTCAGAGATACGATTTTGGAAAAATAGGGCGAGAGGTTTTCGGCCTTGACCCCAGAGCGAATGAGCCACGCGATACGCTTGAATTGCATGGAAGCCCTTAAAAAACAGAAAGGGGGTCGAATACCGGTCGCAAGCGGGGTCCCGATCATAAAATGCGATGTTATCTAGTTGTGCCGATTTAATGATCGAGGGGTTGCTAGTGTGAGCATCTTCGATTACCTCTCTAATAGCCATGGCAGGCACTGTGGCACTATTCAATGTATTTGCTAGATGGAAGCTCAGTGCCGCCGCTAAATTATCATGATTTAAAATAGTCGCATGGAAAAAGCTAGCTAGCATGGGTTCGCCTGCAGCTTCATTGCTTACTTCTGAGCGTATTTGCTGCCACAAGTCGAAATTGCTCATCAAAATTAATCCTCAATCCCAGGGTTTAACACAATCCCGGCGTTTACCGTAAGGCTAGTATAAGGTTTTCAAGCTGCAATGGGTACAGTCCTACAATGCTGATCTTTCGAGTTCAGGGGATGCTCCATATTGATCAGCGATACCAGTTCGATGAAGTACCGGATAGTGCCCAGCAGGATTCTAGCTGTTTCATTATTTAGAGCTTGTTATAGAGTGGCAGTGGGTAGTTTCTCGACACGTGGCGGTGACCTTGAATATATTCGCTAACACACTAGTATCTATCCTTTACTTGTTCTTTTAATGAATACAATGCCAGTAGCGACGGGAGAGCAGTTATGGAGATAAATAGATTAAAGGGCTCCAATTGGATCGGCTATTCATTAGCGGCTTTGATGCTTGTGCTACCACACCTGACTAAAGCTGAGATTGTCGTGATTGCGAATAAATCGCTTCCCATAGAGAGTATCAGTCCTCAGCAAACGGCCAAACTCTGGTTGGGTATCATCGACTCTGTTGAAAGTTCCGGAAAACTAAAGGTAGTCGATGCGTTGCATACCACTCCAGTCTACACAGAATTTTACGAACAAATTGCAGGAAAGAGCGTGAGGGATTTGCGAATTTATTGGGGAAAATTATTGTTTTCCGGAAAAGCGTTCCCCCCGAAAAGGCTAGGTAGTGACAGGGAAATTTTACACTGGGTGATGTCGACGCCGAACGGTTTAGGTTATATCAACGCTGAGTTTGTTGACGATACAGTCAATATATTACTGCGACAGTAACTAGAGGGGGAGATCATTATGACAATGGGAAAAATAACATTAGATAAAAGAACACTATTTAAGAGAACACTATTTGTTTTAATCATATCTTCCTCATTTTTGATGTTTGATGCCCATGCACTGGAGTTTTCAGTCTTTGGGGATACATCGGTTGGGGATGGCAGCGCTGATGGAGAAGAACTCTCTTTCGGTATAGGCGCGCTCGATTTTTTTGTCACAGCGCCCATTGACGATAAGACGCGAGTTTTCGTCGAATATGTGTTTGAAAATGGAGGTGACGGATTGGTTACTGATCTAGAGCGACTATGGATTAGCCGATATATTTCTGAGGGTTTCACTATCGCCGCCGGTCGTTTTCATTCACCTTTAGGCCATTGGAACAGAACCTATCATCATGGCTCCTTTATGCAGGACACTGTGTCTAGACCCTTCTTTCTTGATTTCGAAGATGGAGCGGCTGGTGTTTTACCCGTGCATGTAGTGGGCCTTATGGGGTGGGGCGAGAGAGAGGTGGGTGGAGGTGCCATCAGTTTTGAGGTTGCTCTATCCAACGGTAGCAGCATCAATACTGATGAATTTGGTTTAACCGCGACAGCCAGCGGGAAGCCCGAGATTGAGATCAATGATGCGAGTGATCCCAATGGGGATAAGTCCCTAGGCATAAGATTGCGATATAGTTCGAACTCAATACCCTTTAAAATCGGTGGATTTCTTAATGTCCAAGAAGTGGCCGAATCAGGAGCGGGTACGATGAGTATGGTGATGACAGGAGAGGAATTGTTATCCCAAACTGTGGCTGGCATCGATTTTCAATATAGAATGGATGCGTTTGATCTAGCACTTGAGTTCTACAACTTCGACCATGAGAGTGATTTAAGTACCGGAGAAAATACCGGTGGAACCGCTTATTACTTTCAGCTAGGGTGGAAAGTCGACGAAAATCTTAAGCTTTTGTTCCGCCATGAAGACCTTAGCTTCGACGACAATGATGTTTGGTTTAACCTGCTTGGCGCTGGCGAAGGTACCCGCACTTTGCTTGCCTCTCGCTACGATCTTTCATCCACTAATACACTTAAATTTGAAATCAATCTGGCTTCACCCGATATTGGCGATGATGAGACTACCTGGACTTTGCAGTGGGCGTTCATGATACCCTAAGTTTTTTTTGATCTAGACTGTTTTACTCCTTTTACGTTAATGCACCTATTATTCCTGCAATGGCAACCTTGCGTGGTTAAACACCTGCAAGGATTATGAAAACTGCGCTACAATCATAAATCCTGACTTATATTGATAACAAATTTCCTCGTCTTAGATTTCATATGAAAATATTAGGTTTGCTGATTCTTCTATTGCCGGTGCTTGTGCAGGCAGAAATATACAAATGCTCAGATAATGATCGGGTTGTTTATTCTGATAGTCCCTGCGGTAAAGAGGTGGAAATGATTGATGTGGAGGAATTAACAAAATCCAAGGGAGTCAGATTCTCATCGGATGATATAAAAATCATCGGTAATCTGTTGGGGAAGGAGAGGAAGCGAATTGAGCTTGATCGTTCTATTACAAAACAAGAAAATAAAATAGACAAGATCATAGATGAGTACTCTAGAAAAACTAAGGATTTAAAAACCGAACTGGCCGAGCTTAATAAAACGAAGAATACCGCCAGCTGGGTTAAGCACAGTTATAAGAAAGAGCAATATTACGAGGAAAAAACACGTTTGAATGATGAGGTTAAGGAGGTCAGGCGTAGCTATAAAACTGAGAAAGAGAAAGCCTATAATAAACTATATTCCTTAAGAGCAGACCGACGTAGAATCCCGTAGATATCTCCATCGCTTTAATTAACCGATTTAATTAATCTAGAAGATGCTTTCCCCTGCTAGAGAATATCTATTTTTTCTAGGTCTAGAATTAAAGTCACTTGATCCCCGGAATTAATTCCTTCTATATACTCGGATATAATTTCAATTGTAGACCCATCTTGAAAGTGTCCGATTTTTGTTGTCGGATCTGGATAATAAACGTAACTACGATAACTATTGTTTTTGTAGACTATGGAGCATTTAACAAATAAGAAATCTTCTGCC
>JAESQG010000313.1 GCA_016765265.1 Pseudomonadales bacterium
GCTTGCGAAGATTCCGGCTTACCTTTCTTCCAAGCCTCAATTCTTGAAACCGCTTTATCTTGCCACCGGAAAGCCTTTGGACTGAGTTCCTTAAGTGATCGAATATCTCTGACTACGGGAGGTTGCTTTTCAAAAGCAGGTAAAAGATGGACTGTTCTTAACGCACTTTTGGCCACGCCATATAGATGCTCGTCCAGCTTTTGTTTGAACGATCCTGTTGCTCTATCAGTATTTGCAAATAAACCTGTATTGTCTCGCCATTTTGGAGCTGCATTTTGCGATGAGTAGTAATGATCCCCTAGCATCAAACATAAACGAGCGTGGTGAAGCAACAAACGATAACTGCCATCGGTCATAGCACATTCAATATCGCTCTGACATGCTTGTAACCGTTGGGCCCACTTTTTTACTTCCTTCTTCCACTGTGTCGACTGACTCAGCAAACCATTGGGAAATTCAAAACAGGCATTAAGCCTGCGTGCGTATTCCTGCTCATCTTGCCTGTTTTCATAACCCCACGATTGGCTGATACGCTCTAACATCGAATCTATATTCGGTGCACTTTCATCCCTCCAATCATCCTCTACAAAGGGAAGTCGATGATGAGAAACGATTAACCAGGCTACTAACTTTGCGGCAGGTGGCAAACGGTGGAGAGGTCTCTGTTCTCGCGTATTCACAATACTTTTTAGTTTATTTTCATCTAATTCACCGTTAGATAGACAAGCTAACCAATCATGATCTGATGATGAGTCGCCACTTTGAACAAGGGCATTAAGCAATAAACAAGAAATCCACTCGTGACGTATTGGATCACCAAGTCTACTTTTTTTCTTTAGTTTTTCCTGAAACAGGGCGCTTGCTTTTCCCCAGTCATGAAGCAATGACGCCATGGCGGTCAGTGTTTTAATCAGGGGTAAATAGTGCCAGTCATTTTCCCACTGAGTATTCATAATGGTTTTCTGGGTTGTATTCACGGGCACTAGACCTTCGCCATTAAACTTACTTCGATTACCCACGATCCAAATCAGCTCGCTCCTAGAACGACTTCTAATCCAAAAACAACTAACTGCTGTATTTTTGCTTGCAGTCTTCCGCAACAGTTTCTTAACCGCCTGCAATCCCTCCTGCGTAATGACAGTTTGCCAAGTATTGTCCCCTATCCGATTAGCAAACGAGTCCAATACTCGCCGTGTTTTATTCAACGCCTTTTTCTCACACTGAGATACAAAAGTAACCATCATTGGTTTTTACTCTCTTTACCTTGATGCAGTTCCACAGCGATGGCCTTGACTTGCTCAAACATAAAATCCAGTGCTTTGTGTTGAGTAAATACTTGCAAGCACTGTTGACGAAACTCTTGTTCGCTTGCCCCTTCTTTTGCACAGATAAACGCCCAAGGTAGCACTAAGGTATCTTTTATGAGATCAGCCACATCAAAGACGAGCGCACCTCGTCGAGTCTTACCGTGCATAACGGCAAAACCGTGGGGTATGCCGAGCACCCAAAGTGTCGTTGCGGCTAACCCGTAGGCCAGGTAATTGCCATGGTTGAGGAAGGCGTTGGCGGTATCGACGGAATTTCTGTCACGTACAAAATCGCCGTGTTTAGTTCGCTGAACTGCAATTTTATACAGTTGTTTCGTGAGTTGCGCTTCGCCTTGTAGCAGTTCACTCACTTTTTTTGCTTGTTCTATTTTTCCGTTGGCGTTGTTTAGTGCGCGTATCAGCTCTGGGTCGTCACTGCTAAAGCCCTCGGCTTTAAGGTCTTTGTCTTTTCCCCAGATCCTTTGCATATACTGAAGCCGAGATTGTTGTAGGTATTTAGCGGCTTGTAGTCGTTTATCATCATCGAACCAAAATTTCATCCAGCCTTGCATATATTCCGTGGGACGGTACTCGCTTTGCGGAGTCATCCATTCTATTTCTGTGGCCATCAATAACGGAGTGCCGCCTCCACCACTAAAACCGACCAGTACGCCGGCTGAGGCTAACATTCGCATGGCGGCTTGTGTGATAGAGGTACCATTGCCCAAAAGAATCACGGTGGTGTTGGCGATGGGGATATTCCAATATTGCTTTTCGGCTTTAGCTTCGGTGAGGTATAGAACGCGTCCGTCTTTTTGCATGACGCGACAGCGCTCTAGATAGTAGATATTGGCCCGTTTGGAGTGAAGTATGGCTTTAAGGTCAGTCAGTTGTTCCATATATCCCTCTTTATTTTAGTGATAATGGTTTACCCGCGAAGATATCATAGCTAACCCTATAGTAAGCGCCTAATTTTTAGCAATTATCGGCTCATATTCAGTCGCTTTAATTCTTGCGCCACATGGGGGAAACCTCTTTCCATTAACTCAAAAACCGATATTATTGAGCAAGTAACTAAGCATCTGATCAAAATTATAGGTTTTTGTTCATAATCTGGATTAACATAAAGCCAGACCACCCGACGCAGAGCTGAAAACGCCAAATCAAATGACCATAAACAATTCTGACACTACCCTCAAGCCCATTAAAACTGGGCAGATATATCGTAAAATATCGCCAGTTGAACGCTCCTACCTCTATCACGATACGTACAGTGAACAATCCATTATCTTAAATGCGGTTCTAGAGGGACATGGTGAATTTGACTTGGAACAGTGGCAAACCTCATATACCCGTTACCTTAATTGAAAATTCACTCTGGGACGGAATGGGTCCTGACAACGCGGATTTTTTGCGAACTCGTCTTTCTCCCGTAACCGGGCCCGTGTGTGAGGTTTTGTTAGTTAAATCGGACAAGCTACGGGTTGTTTTTCGCATTCNTCATGCGGTTAGCGACGCGGGCGGCCTGAGGCAGATTGTTGAAGATGCCTTTAGAATATTAAGAGGAGAAGAACCCATAGGTCCCGCGAAGGGCACATCATTGCGTCACATTTGGCTCAGAAAAAAAATACCCGTCAGAGAGTTCAAGTTAATCGCCAAGATGATGTTAGCGATAAAACTAGCATCAGATAGTTTCGTAACGGACCAACAAAACAGTGGAGACACACGGATTCGATTAACCGTTGACTTACGCCGCCATTTGCCCCGCACCTTACATACCACGGCAAATTGCTCCGGCGCTTTTGATATTTGCATATCTTGCGAAGATACTGTCGCGGAATTGAATTTACAAATTAAAAATTTTCTCCGATTAAATCAAGAGGCAGCAACCCCTCCTCCAAGTCTACTGACGGCGGCTCGATGGGTACCCACAAAGTTTCATTCACCCAATGACGGGTTAATCATAAAAGCGCATGAATCGGGTCGATACCAACGCTCAGGAACATTAACCATGATAAGCAAAGGAGATCAGGGAAAATACAGCGTCCCTGGTTTTGTTGCAGAGACTGCATTCGCCCTACCTATTGCTTTTAAGCTATTGCCTTTCTTCATGACCTTATGGGTGCAAAAGGATGGCATCGAAATGGTAGTAGGGATGCCCGAACTATTAGGTAACGACGAACGTTTGGAGCAATTTGTAAATAAGCTAGATACAATCGTCTCCGGTTTCTAAACCAAAAACTGCACAATGTGACAGACGAGATGTTGTATCCATTTATCAAAAATGCGTATCTGTGGTGACAATATACTCTAATCACTCCCTCTTGTTTTTCTTCGAACTGTACAGTGGTCTGCCAATTACTCAACGCCCATCGGATATCGGTGTATTCGTTGAGATTAGACACTTGAGCATGATAAACTACACTCACTGACATATTAAATTTGCTATTCCGTAATTTCGTTTTGAAAAGTCCTGAACAGAAATAAAAAGATTTAATCCGTTATAATCCGTTATAAACCGTATTAAAGGAGAATGCCGTGAGTGCTGGAAAGAGACTACCCAATACACCTGAGCCCATGCATCGATGGACTGGCTCAACGGGATTAACATTAACGGGAGATTCTTGGGGAGACGCTAACGGGCCGTTGGTGATATTGCAACACGGTGGCGGCCAAACTCGTCACGCTTGGAAAGGTACGGGCGAAGCCTTGGGTGCGGCAGGTTATTATGCGATAGCCTTAGATGCACGGGGGCACGGCGATTCAGATTGGGCTCCTGACGGACTCTATGGCATGGATATTCAGGTGGAGGACCTTAAATCTGTCATTACGCAGTTAGGTAATAAACGCCCCGTTTTAGTGGGTGCTTCCATGGGCGGTGGTACCAGTTTAGTCGCTGTAGGTGAAGACCACGTTGACGCTACTGCGTTAGTATTGGTAGATATCGCACCAAAGATAGAAAACAAAGGTGTTAAGAATATTCTCTCATTTATGCAAAACAAACCTGAAGGATTTGCCTCCCTACAAGAAGTAGCCGATGCAATCGGCGGGTATCAACCCCACAGAAACGCGCCCAAAAATCTCGAAGGTCTCGCTAAGAATGTGCGCCTGGGAGAAGATGGGAAGTATCGCTGGCATTGGGACCCGCGTTTTCTTAGCAGAGGACGCGATTTCAAAAAACGTGAAGACAGATTGGGGGCATGCGCTCAGAACCTGTCTTTGCCAACCCTACTAGTTAGAGGGGGTTTGTCCGACGTACTCAGTGAAGAAGGCGCTCAAAGCTTTGTCGATTTATGTCCTTCAAGCGAATATGTCAATGTTACTGGTGCCGGCCACATGGTCGCCGGTGATCGCAACGACATATTTGCAAGCGCTGTCATCGAGTTCTTATCACGCATGGTTCCTATCAACGGCGAGCCGGTGAAAAAAGCACATCAAGTGCAGCCCCATCACGAAGGCCCTGAGGGAGATGTAAATGATGTCCCTTAAATCAGAGCCAGAACTAAAACCAGAACCAGAACCAATAGAACTCGGATTACAGGATTGAGATGACCACGTTATACGGCATAAAAAATTGTGACACCATCAAGAAATCTCGTCGATGGCTAGAACAAAATAATATTGAGTATCAATTTCACGATTACCGAAAAGATGGTATATCCGCAGACCAACTCAAACAATGGTGTGAAGAATTGGGTTGGGAAAACCTACTCAACAAACGAGGTACCACTTGGCGTAAATTACCAGAAGAGACAAAAGAAAGTATCGACTTGGAGAAATCAATAGTCGTTATGCTAGAACAACCCGCCATCATTAAACGCCCCCTACTAGTGGCGGGCAAGACAAAATTACTCGGGTTTAAAGAAGAACAGTATTCCGCACTTTGTAACTATTCAGCGAAAAAACGCTTGACATGTTTTTTTGGAAAATTCCCTGGTGG
>JAESQG010000314.1 GCA_016765265.1 Pseudomonadales bacterium
CATTATTCCAATTGTCTCCAGCGGTATCACTGATTACGAAGCCAACAAGAGTCTTGAATATCTAATGCGGTCAATGGCTACGCGGCATCCGCAATGCGTTTCGCCGCCTCTATGGGCATAAACCGCTGATACATTCTTTCATGCCACATCCAAATAGCCTCTATGGTATCAGTCGCAGCATTCCAGATCCCTTGCATATTATCCGGGGTTAAGATCATCTCGGCAAAAGTATCCGCCTCTTCAGAATGCTCTTGATCCATTAGAACATGCATATCGACAAATTGAGTATCCGTGAATCAATACTGTTCGCGCAAGGCTATTCCTCGTCTTACAAACTGTATGGGTGATTGAGACTCCAGAGCCCACATTAACGACATCAATCCTTCTTTCCAGTCGTTATTAACATAATGAAGTAGCGTGTTGACGAACGCACTTGTCTCTGGAAGCAATTCTGCTTTATAAACTTCATCTCTAGTAATACCGCAACCTGAGGTAATCATATTTACGTTTACTTCAGGGTGGACATCTGGATCAAAAAATTCGCCGTGAATATTTTCCACTAATGATTTCTTAATAGGATACAACTCGGGATCAATAGGCATTCCTGCCAAAATCATAGCAAAAATCTGTTCCGCCCCCACTGCACCAAAGTACCACCACTGAATGAGAAAGATTTTGAGTCCCTCTTTTGGCAAAGTACCCTCACACATAGCATCTATTATGGGATGATGCCCATAGGGGTACTTCTCCCTGAACGCTTGTAATTCCGCAATAAAATCAGTGGTTGTTTTCCCTTCAAACTCTGCTGGATCACGTTTAATTGACATACCTATCTCCATTCTTAGTAAAACACTAAACGGTTTATCCTAGTCAGGACTTAGCCTGGTTTGGATCTAATATAGCTAGAATCAAGCCTAGCAATGGGTTCATGCACTTTTGAAAAAAAATTCACGTTCAAATTTATACAACGTCTTTACACGATGTCTTTATACAATGATTTTATACTACGACTTCAGACTTTCGTTTTACTGTGTCTGCATTAGTAGGCACAGAGTCGTAATAATCGGTACTACGAATCAGCTTACCAGGCCTCTGACCCGTTGCTACGCCATGCTCAATTGTCACTTCTCCATTGACAATAACGCACTCCATTCCTATGGGATAATGAACTTTACGCCGCTGACCACCAGGAATATCAGACGCCCAACGTACCTCGTCGATGGCAAGTTTTTCATAGTCAAATACGAGAACATCAGCAGGGCTTCCTTCTTTTATGGCCCCGCGGTCTTTTAAACCAACGATTTGTGCAGGAAAAGTAGTGCATCGCCAAACAGCCTCTTCCAAGGTCATTGAGGCCTTTTCTTTCACCCAATAACTCAGCAACTTAATTGGCCAACCGTACTGACATAGATATTCTAAATGTGCGCCGCCATCGGAAACACCGGGTATCGAAAGCTCATGCTGTATAATTTGTTCAATGACGTCTTCGTCTTGATTCTGTAGAGCACGTCGGAAAAACTCCGTTTTTAAGTCATCTTCCAAAGCAACGTCGAGCCAAGCGTCAATGGGATCGATACCGCCTTTTTCTTCCGCGATTTCAACTAAATTCTTGCCTACATAATGTTGATTTTCCGGCTTGCTCACAGCATTGACTTTAACGTCAATCCACACCGCAGAAAAAAGGCCATCGCCCTCAAAATCCTTCTTCAACTTCACCCGCTCATCAGGGTCAGCTAGCGCCGCCACTTTTTCATTATGGGGAAGAGCGAGAATCCTCGACCAGTTGGGCCGATCATCTAATAGGTTCCCCGCCGTGGCAAAACAAATGTCGGCATCGATGGAGAAACAGGAATTGATGGCATAGATCTGGGCACCTTTCGCATTTTGCTCTTCCATCCAATCCAGTTCTTTTCGCCAAATACCAGGTTTGCCATAAACATCGAGCAAGGCATTCCAATTCACCGGCTTTCCACCGGCAGCGCGAGACATATCACCTATCAATTGAAAGTCTTCAGACTTTAAACCGCTCATCAACCCTTTCGGCGTAAATTCAATACCCCCTACCGGATATTTTTGTAAGGCTTTAGCAAATGAAATCAATTCTTCTTTACTTCCAAATCGACTGGGTACCGGTACCCCATCTGCATCGGCATGACCCGAGTTCCATGATGATGACAACCCAAAACCGCCCGCTTGCATGCACTGATCAAATATCGCAATCATCGAAGCGACTTCCTCAGATGTCGCTTCCCGCTCCCGCGCTGCTTCACCCATTACGTCGTAACGGATATTCGAATGCGGCACCATTGCGCCGACATTTAAACCAAGATCTAACTCTTCTACCGCATCCAAATATTGGGGATAAGTTTCCCAAGTGATGTCCAACCCTTCTCGCAGAGATTGTTCAGGTATACCTTCCACACGGGATAACATTTTAATAACCCAATCTTTCGACTCAGGCTTAATCGGAGTAAGAGCAAACCCACAGTTGGCGATCATTATTGAAGTAACACCGTGGTAGGTGGAAGGCGTCGCCATACCATCCCAAAATAATTGGCCATCCATGTGTGTATGCATATCAATAAAACCAGGAGTGACGGTTTTACCCTTAGCGTCGATTTCTTTTTCTCCGCTGCCTTTGACCTCGCCGATTGCGACTATCTTACCGTCTTTAATGGCGATGTCAGATTGATATGCCGGAGTCTTCAAACCATCGATTATCGTACCGCCCCTTATTACTATGTCAAAATCCATTTTCTACTACTCCGATTTATGATTGGCCGAGGATCATTGAGTCTCGGTTAATCCGACTCAATGGGACTTATTTATATAGGAATTAAATTAAAGAAGAAACTACTTTGTGTGAGCACCACCGATAATAAACTGGTGAGTTAGCTCCATCGAATTTAGGCGCAAATAATTTAGGGAAACTTGGTTATATTGTATGAAATTTATTTCACACGCTGGTTAAAGGTGGAAACAGATTTGTACAATCTATTGCTGAAATCGACTCACATCATTGGGTTGTGATTCACTTTTGCCACTTACTGCCTGAATTATATTTATTAAGCGCTATATTCANCTNGNGCTANNGTTANGGATCGATGACAATAATTGNTACACNNGCAACTCCANAAAATTGCTAGTTATGTNCTNNTTANGGGNNTTNACTNNCNANNTNGNNCTTCTGTTANANTTATAATTTANGTAGTTGAGTACAGATTATTNTGGCTATCGCTAAAAAAGAAAAAGATGAAGTAGAATCCCCNTGTNTCAGCATTTGTCGTCANGGCGAACACGGTTTTTGCATCGGTTGTTTCAGATCAGGCAAAGAGGCTCGGCAATGGCGAAGACTGGACAATGGGCAAAAACGAGATGTTTTAAGACAAATAGTTCAGAGGAAAATTGATCACGGCGAGAGCGCGCAATGAGCCAAATCAGTAACTACAAGTAGCATTTCAAGTTCAAAGAGTTGCATTAGACGAAATGGGATGGNGGGCCTGGCAGGACTCGAACCTGCAACACCCGGCTTCGAAGGCCCCCTGATAGTAATTTTTATATTGTTGATTTAACAGCCATAAATTGTTTTTATCTATATTTTACAATATATTATATGTGCTAATTAATCCGCTGCTGTGCTCAAATATTCATCATTGCCCCCTAGTGATCTTCTATTTAGTATGCACTATGGTATGCACTATATAATATAGGAACCTGTTACAGCCTTTCTATAAGAGTGTATAATAATATGCTCTCACATACAAAAAATCGAGTTCCTCGCAATGCCGGAAAACTTAACCGCTGAGTACATAGACCGCCTATCAGCAAAATCAAATCGATACGTCGTGTCAGACATAAAAACTCCTGGGCTTGCCGTCATGGTATACCCTACTGGGAATAAGTCATTTCTCTATCGATACAAACTTCCCGGCTGCAAAACCGTCCAATCCATACCACTTGGCTCTACCACGAAACTCTCCGTCAAGGCTGCTCGCCTAGCGGCTAAATCGAAGGCTGGTAAATTAGCCACAGGCAACGACCCGAAAGAGTCAAAAAAGAAGGCCCAGCAACTTGAGCTAAGCGATAAATCAAATGAAGAGTTACAACTTTTTAATTACATTGAAAAATACTATACCCCCTACGCCAGGGAACATAGCGTCACGGCAGACGACATTGTATCCACCCTCAAACGTGAATTCGACTTCATTAAAGATAGACCCATTAACAAGATCAGCATCAAAGACATTGAAGTCTGGAGATCAAACCTGGTAAAAAGGGACATCACATTTGCGCGAGTTAAACGAATATATACCTACCTAAAGGCCTGTATCAACACAGCGCTTAAACACTATAAATTGATTGATAGTTTCGAGATACAACACTACTCACTAAAACGGAAAATTCATGAACGAGTTAACGACCCTAAAATACGCTACTTAAGTAAACCCGAAGAAAAAAGGCTATTAAAAGCGCTGAACAATCGTGACCAAGAACTTAGAGAAAAACGTGCAAACTACATCGAATGGCAATCTGCCCGAACCACCAAGAAAAAACAGCAAGAACCTTTCGGACCAAATGATCATCCAGATCATGTAACCCCTATCATTACGATTGCTTATAACACAGGGTTTGATCTCGGGGATATTTTTGATTTTGACTGGCAACAGCATATTGATTTTCCAAACAACCAAATACGGAAAATACGAAACAAAACTAAACACAAAAATAACAACCCTCAACCCGTCGTAGTCCCGATGTCTAAAGCAGTGAGAGAAATCCTAACCCAATGGGGCGAACAACACGGTAGGACTGGGCGGGTATTTAAGAGCCCCAGGACAGGAGGCCGCATCAATAACCTTGATAGAAGCTGGATGGCAATTAGAAAAAACGCTAAATTAAAAGACTTTCGACTAAAGGACCTACGTCATACTTTCGCCAGCTGGCTCGCTATAAAGGGTGAAAGTTTGATAGTGATTAGAGATTTAATGGGGCATAAAAATATAACAACAACAGAAATCTATGCCCACTTATGCCCCAATCAGAAAAACAGCGCTATTGCTAAAGTGTTTGGTGCTTAACACCTCAGGGAATCACACATTAATTGATTACGCCAACTCCCGTCTGGTTAAAAAAAACATAGTTTAACTTTTTGAATAATTCGAAGATACTGCCCAAAAAAGGCCTATATTTTCATCCGAATTGGATTAATGGATGATTTTCACTATAGATACTGATTATACGTCGATTACTACATTTTTAGCTCTATTGACCACACGAGAGATGCTAATAGAATTTAGTCCGGATACGGCCAGGCAATGCCATTAACTTAAGGGTTTTCGAACACCGTAGGTTGGGCCGATGGAATCGATGATTGCCTAAGGTAGACTGTACCAGATCGTGTTTTTTCTATCGCTGTGTAGAGGGTTCAACTTGTTTTCAACTCTATATTATGAAACAAGTCACTTGCCCCCTATATTTTAACGAAAGCCTACATCAAACAATAAAGCAAAAGGCTGAACCTTTATCGATGCTGTTTATTTTTACGATGCTGTAATGTCGCGATTCCGGGATGTTGCTTCTTTAAAAATTCTTTCGGAAGTATTTCTTCTATTATGAGTTCATACTCTTCGCCACACATCGCGGCTTCATAAAACCTTACATGTCGAAACTCCGATTCCGAACTCAGCTTTTTGGCAATATGTGTTTTCTCTTCCCATTTCATTTTTAATCCGCATGTGATCGAGACAATCGATTCGCTTGGAATAGAGTAAAACGCCATAATCTCCTCTCCTGCTCCTGTACCAGTAATACAATCTGCTTCTGCAGTAGGCAGCACATATCGCCATTCTCGTTCACGCCACCAGTCATTAGATTTCCAAAAATAATATTCGTTGAGATCTTCGACTTTCCTTGGTCTTTTACCTTTGTACTTTACTGGTCTTAACTTACCTATGAACTCACTTGATTCATTCTTTATCCATTCACTTTTTGATTCTTTAGCGTCAAAAAAACTGTGATTGGGATCTAATCCAATAACCAACCCTTTATGTTGATCTGCATAATGAGACCACATCATCAGATGATCATTTTTTTCTGTAAGAGACAGTATGCCATACATGTCAAAATCTTGAACTGCCATCCCTTCAAGGACATACCACTGATTATTCTTCATTTCCTCAACAACGGAATCCACGTTATCACCATATTTGTTTTTCTCGTGAACATATTCTGCGTGTGAGCTAAAAGATGGTCTTACTTCAAATGGGTCGTTTAGGTTACGGCGATCCGTA
>JAESQG010000315.1 GCA_016765265.1 Pseudomonadales bacterium
CCAAGGAACTTAACCAAATTAATAAATTGCCAACATGGCAGGGATAGGAAAATGAAAAATATCATCGCAGCAGCAACTTTAGGTCTAGGTCTTATTAGCGCACCCGCCATAGCGGTGCCTATCGGTGGCATCGATTTTGATGCAAATGCTTTCGCTGATGTCTTACTGGGTTCGTCTGGTAGTTTCACTACCAGCGGTGGCTCATTGAGTGATGTGCTAACAGATAATGATGCAGGCTCTTACGCGTTTTCTTGGAGTCCAGGTGCTTGGGTTGAGCTAGGGTTTACCGACAACGTTGTAGTGAATGGTGTGGGTGATGATATAGCCCTGTTTGAACTGGGTATACCTGATTCGTTTGAACTGAGTTTGAGCCTAGGTGGTAGCACTATCTCAGGGACTACAACCAGTACTGGCATCATGGTCGGAGGTTACATGTTGAACATGGTGACTTTCAATTTAGATGATCTAGGGGTTGCTTTTGGAGACAGTATCTCCGAGTTAGTTATTGGAATGGATTTAACGACGGGATTTACTGTGCCATCGTTAACTTTAGCCGCCGCGATACATTCTGCAGATGTACCTGAGCCGGCGGCATTGGGATTGTTGGGGCTCGCCCTGGCAGGTATGGGTGTGATGAGAAAACGTCAGTCTATTAAGGTCTAGTTTTTTTCTTAGTCCCCTTTGTATCCGCGTCCTCTTTGTCTGCGGGTTCTATGATAGCCAGTTAAATAGCTGGCTATTTTTTTGTCTTGTGCTTTAGCTTCAACTCTCAGTTCAGCTACAATGTATGCGGACTCATATTTTCACGACCCACCATTGGACAAGAGGCATTGCGTTCTGTTGATTCGTTTCAATCAATTATTAGTGTTGGTATTGTTTTTATCTCTCCCCTCCCTCTGTTTAGCCCAAGCGGTAAATGCGCGTACCCAGTCGATTTCTATCGCTTTGGGGGCGGAGCCGCCAGATTTAAACAGTATGACTTCCACTGATCAGAGCAGTATTTTTATTTTAAACCATGTAATGCAGGGTCTGTTGCGCTACGGAAAAAATGGGCAGTTAGTAGGGGGTGTTGCTGAAAAGTGGACATTGAGCAATGACGAAGCGGTATTCTGGTTGCGTAAAAATGCGCTTTGGAGCGATGGGCGACCCGTGACTGCCCACGATTTTGTCTATGCTTGGCGGACAGTGGTTCATCCGAAAACGGCATCGCAGTACGCATTTATTTTGTATCCATTAAAAAACGCTGAAGCCATTAATCAGCAAGGAATGCCGGTGGAAGCGCTAGGGGTTGTAACTGAGGGCGATTTCATCCTCAGAATTAAATTGCAGCGCCCTTGTGCCTACTTTTTGAGTTTGATGGCGTTTGTTACCTATTATCCTATACGGGAGGACTTTCACCAGGAGAGGTCGACCCGGTATGCAGCAGAAGCGGAGGAAATGCTCTTTAACGGTCCTTTTAAACTGGTGAAATGGGTACACGGCGCCGAATTAGCGTTGGTGAAAAACGAATTTTATTGGGATCGTGACAATATACGGTTACAGCGAATTGATGTGCCTTTTATTACTACGGATACAGGTACGACTTTTAATCTGTTTAAGGATGGGGAAATAGCGATTGCGGGATTGGACGTGGCCACCATTTCTAATGCATTGGAAAATCGATTACCCATCAAGAAGTTTAATGATGGAGCCGTATTCTATTTGGAGTTTAATCATAGAGTAGGGCGGTTAACTAGAAATAAAAACCTACGTAAAGCGATACAGTCTGTTTTCAATGCTAATGAACTGGTAAACAAAGTGATCGGAGTACCGGGCAACAGACCAGGGGAGAGCCTCTTTCCAGTATGGTTGCCAGGTAAGGAGAAGACATTTCGGCAGGAATATCCGGCGCGACGAATAAATTTTGATGTGGAGCGGGCAAAAGGATATTTGGAAATGGCTAAGAAGGAGTTGCAGCTGGAGTCGATCCCTCCTTTGTATTTGCTCTCTGGCGATAGTCCTGGTGCTACCGTACAGGCAGAATATATGCAAGAGGTGTTAAGTCGGTATCTGGGACTTGAACTAAAGCTCGATAAGCAAATATTTAAACAGCGTTTGGCGAAAATGACCTCAGGAGATTTTGATATGGTTGCTGCCGGTTGGGGGCCTGACTACAACGATCCTATGACCTTTGCTGATTTGTTTGCCTCATGGAATGAGAATAATAGAGGACGGTATGCTGATAAAGATTATGATCGCTGGGTGAGGGTTGCTCAAGAGACTAGTGACGTTGAGGTGAGGATGAATGCTTTCGGTGAATTGCAAAATAGGTTGATAGAAGATGCAGTATTGATTCCTCAGTATGAGCGCGGATTCGTGTATGTACAAAACCCTCGCTTGAAAGGCGTGGTGCGACGAATTTTCGGCGGTGATCCGTCTTATTATTATTCCTATGTAGAGTAATCATAAGAGCTATCATAAGAGCTCTCATAAGAGCTATCAAAAATTTATTGGCTTGATATGTAGGTGTAGCAACTAGCTGAGTATGAGTAATTAGCTGAGTATGAGCAACTAAGTCTGTAGCAGATTATTTGGAGTGGATTAATTGTTTAAATATGTGTTGAAAAGAATAATATCCGGCGTAATAACAGTGTGGTTTATTGCTAGCGCAACATTTTGGGCGATGCATAGCGTGCCAGGCGATCCTTTGTTAAACGATAAAGCCGTTGATCCAGAAATTCGAAGAAATTTGGCGGAGAGTTATGGGCTGGATAAACCCATTTTGCATCAATACGGATTATTTTTAAAAAATATGCTGCAAGGCGATTTTGGTCTTTCTTTTACTCAGCGCAATCGGCGAGTGAATGACATTATTCGTGACCATTTTCCGGTGTCTGCATTGTTGGGGATAATCGCGTTATTGATTGCCGTAATTGGGGGGATCTTGTTCGGGGCCATTACCGCGCTCTGTAAAAATAAATGGCCAGATCATTTGATTATGGTGGCGGTTATATTAGCNGTGTCGATCCCCAATTTTGTNTTTNCTGCTTTGAGTCAACTTGGGGTTCTCAATTTAAATCAATGGCTGGACGCGACTTTTCTTCCTGTTGCGGGTTGGGGTAGTTGGCAACATGTGATTTTACCCGCATGGGTTTTGGGGTTGGGGACTCTCGCCTATCTTACTCGATTAATGCGCTCATCCTTGTTGGAAGAAGAGGGACAAGCGTATACCTTGACTGCACACGCTAAAGGATTGAGTCGATTTCGTATTTTTTACAAACATCAGTTGAAGAATGCGATTTTGCCGGTTATCACAGTGATTGGTCCTACGATAGCAGCGATTACTACGGGTGGTTTCGTAGTGGAGTTGGTTTTTTCCATCCCAGGATTAGGGCGTTACTATATTCAAGCGGTCCAGCAACTAGATTATACGGTGATAATGGGGACCACGGTATTCTATGGTGCTTTCTTAGTGACAATGGTGATCGCCGTCGACATTGCTTACGGTATTATTGATCCTCGGATTCGGGTAGGACGATGATGAGTGGCACGACCGATATGGCTCCAACGCTTTCACCGGAAATGTTTGAACCGGTGGAAATCGAGATTTCTATGGAGCAGCTCGAGCAACCCTCGGCGTCGTACTGGAAGACTACTTGGCAAAAATTAAAGAAAAACCGCAAAGCCTTATGGTCTCTTTATATTGTCCTCGCACTAGTAGCCACAACCGTGATAGGGCCTCTGATATGGACGATGGACCCGGCAACCCAGGATTTAAAACAAATTTCACAACCACCTTCTTGGAGTCGAATGGCGTTAGTGGTTGATGACTTTAGTTTTTGGTCAGGTGTACTGGCCAGTGACATTGAGAGGACTGAGAGCGGAGGCCCCTTAAACTTAATGACCGTTGGGCAGGCNAATACAGAGTATGTACGGNTGATTTGGATNCCTCTTGTTGGGGTCACCGAATATCATATTTATCGCAACGAATTTATACCCCTCGACATTAATACATTGGGCATACCCCTGGCTGAATTGAGCGTGTTAGAGGGTGAGTCCATTGGGTATGAAGATCGCTTGAAATTGTCTGAACGAGATTATTATTACTCTGTGGTCGCGGTGACGAGTCATCAAACACCCATCTATTCCACCATTCGAGTGAGCACAAAACAGGGAATTACGAAGGCAGATGTTGTTTTTCTGGGTTTAATTAGTCAAGAGTTGAATGGCATGGAGCAGGTTAAATTGCCTTTACACCCCTTAGGTACTGATGGTTTGGGGAGGGATATTTTATCCCGACTAATGCATGGAGCGCGTACCTCATTACTAATTGGTATCATCGCGCCCTTTATCTATATTTCTATAGGTGTCATTTATGGCGGTATGTCTGGGTATTTAGGAGGGAGAACCGATGAAGTTATGATGCGATTTGCCGATTTTGTTATAGCGCTGCCTTTCTTGCTTTTTATGATTTTGCTTAAAGTNGCGTTTGGCATTGGACCCGGAGAAAGTGGCGTATTACCCATGATTGTTGCATTGATTCTACTCGGTTGGCCCAGTGCCGCGCGTCTGGTTCGGGGTCAAACTTTTGTAATTAAAGAAGAAGCTTATATCAAAGCGGCATTGCTAATGGGCGCTAAGCCATTTTACTTGGTGTATCGGCATGTNCTGCCCAATGTNNTACCGCTTATTATTGTGTCTNTAACCTTTGCAATCCCCGCGACTATTTTTACNGAAGCNTTTTTGTCATTTATTGGTTTTGGTGTGGTGCCGCCTAACCCTTCTTGGGGCTCCATGTGCAATGACGGCTTAAAAAATATGATGGCGACTCCTCATGAATTGGTCTTTCCTGCTTCCGTCATTAGTATTGCGGTATTGTGTTTTAATTTACTAGGTGATGGGTTAAGAGAGGCGATGGATGTTAAGTCCAAGGCTTAGATTACGTTAAATTGGCAAGAGCGAAATAATTTGAACAGTGATAGGTCGAAACAACCACTATTAGAAGTAAATGACTTGTATGTTGATTTCCCCGTTTTAAATGGAATGGTGCATGCCGTACAGGGAGTTACCTTGAAGGTGGAAGCGGGTAAAACGCTGGCGGTAGTGGGTGAGTCAGGTTGCGGAAAATCAGTCACCGCTCAAGCCATAATGGGATTAATACCTGTAGTGGGGGGGGTGATAAGAAAAGGATCTATTGCTTACAATGGTCAGTCTAATATTGCCCCATTTAGTGTTGATCAGTATGCGCAATATAAGCAGCGAATTGGGGCGGGCGACAAGGTGTCGATGATATTTCAAGACCCCATGAATAGCTTAAACCCAACGCTCACTATTGGAGAACAAATTTCTGAGCCATTAGTAGTACATAAGGGGTTGTCGAAAAAGGAGGGGCAAAAAAAAGCCATCGAGTTATTAGATAGAGTTCGAATACCTGACGCTAAACTCAGGGTAAGACAATATCCCTTTGAGTTTTCCGGCGGTATGCTGCAACGAGCGATGATCGCCATGAGTCTTGCTTGTGAGCCCGAATTGTTAATCGCTGATGAGCCCACCACGGCATTGGATACGACAGTACAGGATCAAATTCTATCGCTGCTCAGTGAGCTTCAGCAAGAGACAGCAATGGCTATGATAATTATTACCCATGATTTGGGTGTTGTCGCCAGAATGGCTGACCATGTTGCTGTCATGTATGCGGGCAGGGTCGTAGAAAGTGGACCTAGCGCATCTTTATTTTCTAACCCCAGCCATCCTTATATGCAGGGCCTTTGGCAGGCAATGCCCCACCTAGATAGGCGCCAAGCCCTTAAACCTATTCCCGGTACACCGCCGGACTTGTCTCGATTATATCGCTCTTGTACCTTCGCACCTCGGTGTGCCTATAGGATGAAAGTATGTATGGAGCAAAGGCCACCCGAGTTTCCCGTTAACGATGATCAAGTATCCTCCTGTTGGTTACATCATGATGACGCGCCAGCCAACCCGCTACAGATGATGACAGCAGGTGAGGATAACAGATGAATGAGAGACAAGTATTGCTTGAGGTGAACAATCTCTCTAAACGGTTTTATTTGAAACAAGGGAAAGTGCTTGATGCGGTTGATGATGTTTCACTAATAATCCATAAAAATGAAACATTAGGATTGGTGGGTGAAAGCGGCTCTGGAAAATCTACCTTAGGACAGCTTATTATGGGCTTGCTTGAGAGATCTGCTGGCGAGATTAGCTTTGAGGGAAGGGCTTTGTCTTCTAAACGGTCCCACAAAGCGCTAGCTCAACAAGCTAACCAAATGCAGATGATTTTTCAAAATCCGTTTTCTAGTTTTAATCCGCGCATGACCGTCAGCGATATATTAAGGGAACCATTAGTTTTGCGGGGCGCTAATAAACAGCATAATGCGAGTGAAGGAGATGCCCACGAACAGCTAGTGTTGGATTGGGTGGGGAAAGTGGGACTTTTAGCTGATCACTTAAATCGTTACCCCCATGAGTTTTCGGGAGGACAACGACAACGTATCGCCATCGCCAGGGCACTTATTAATGAGCCGTGTTTCGTGGTTTGTGATGAGCCGGTCTCGGCGTTAGATCTCTCCATCCAAGCGCAAATTATTAATATGCTCATTGATCTGAAGCGCAGTATGGGGTTAAGTCTTCTCTTTATCGCGCATGATCTTACTATGGTTCGATACATTTCGGATCGTATTGCAGTGATGTATAAGGGGCGTATCGTAGAGCTGGGTTTATCTCATGATGTCTATAGTAACCCCAAGCACCCTTATACTCACAGCTTAATAGACGCTGATCTCGCCGCGGATTCTAAACGTAGAGGGAGCGGGGGATCTTCTCTGGTAAATGGGTCTGAAATTACGGAAGTCGATAGCGAAAAGGGTTGTTCGTATGTGGCACATTGCGCTAAATCGACCGATCGGTGTCGTGTAGAAAAGCCTGTTTTGACCTCCGATGTAGATAACTCTGATCGGCTTATTGCCTGCCATCTTTATACATAAGATATGAGAGATTTTAAGAAAACCTTATAAAAACCGTTAGTTAGTGGAAACCTAAAAGAACCGATTATTTTGTATAAAACCTTTGGTTATAAGACTGCTTTGTATGAAATCCTTTGGATATTTTTGGGTTAATATGGACTTCAATGGTTTTGTAACGTTAGTTTTCATGTTGTGCTATTTTTGCCAACAGCATGTTCATGTTCAGTACCAAGACGGTGGCAGAAACTAGAGTGTGAATACGAAAACTATGTTCTCTTAACGCTCCAGTTACATTTCGTAATCTTATTTTACCTAATCATTTCGATTCACCAGCGTGTGTCAAAAAAACGAGATATGCCATTTCGGTATTTCTTTTTGGATTCACAAACATGATACAGTGGTCCCTATGTAAAGTAGTGACGCGTATTCCAAATATTAATTACAAGAACTAAATGAGTGAAATCACATGCAGGTAAGTAGCACTGGTCAGGTCGGTAACGGCTATCAGTTGGTTGATGACTCGCATCAAATTGTTTTTGAGGATATCAATCGTAAACTGGCGGATAAATTTGAGATGTCTGTGGTTTCGGCTGTCGAAGTGATTCGTGATTTTGCGAATACAGTAGAGAGCTACGTGGATATTAACGCCTATAATAATGCAATTAAGGAAGTGAAGAAAAACGAGGGAAGACTTGGGCGTTTCTCTGCGAAGTCTCTCCTGAATGCCGAGAAGTATTCTGTTCATTCCACTCTAGAAATAAAAGATAAAGCGTTAAATTTTTGCACAGACGATCTTAGTCTTGTTACCGACGAAGAACTCAAGTATCAACTTAAACTCGAGGAAGGGTTTGGTGAAATCGGTGCCTCTTTTGAACGCTTGCTTATTGACGGTGGTTGGGCGGCTTATCCTGAGTTATTTAAAACGGATCTTGCTAAAAGCATAGATGGATTGAGGCCAGGTTGTCTTGCTTTGGTTATGCAAGAGACGTTTTCCGAAATTATAGAGTCTACGCAAGTAGTAAGAATGCTTTATCGTTTCGTGGGGTGTAATTTTTTCGAGTCTGCTGTTGATGTGTACGAAGTTTTACTGCCGGTACTGCGTGATGTCAGCAAAAACTATGCGATGCCGCAGCCATCGACCATAGACAACAGTTTGCTAGAAAATGATTCTGCTGAGTCCTTAGAGGCATTCTTTTCTGGGGAAAGAGGGAGCGATGAAAAAAAGAGTACAACTGTTGATGTTACGGGTCTAATTAATAATTGGGATGTTCCTTGTCGTATCGACGGAGAAGACCAGGGAAGCATATCTGATATCGACCTCGATCAGTTAACTCCGGATACAACCATACAGACTTTGGAAAAAAATGATGTAGCCAAGTTGCTTGATAAGTTGGCTTTTACTAAAAAGTTGGCGGGTGAAGATGTAGACAGCCCTGAATCGGTTAGAGGAGAGATTAAAGAAGCGCTAGCCCAGCTTTCGGGCGAAGGGATGCTCACGGTGATAGACCGAGTGAGTGAAAATATTGTGAATTTAGTCTCCCATTTATTCGATGACATTGTTCATGCAGATAATCTAATTTCAGAAGTTTCGTTACAAATATCGCGGGCGCAGCTTCCAGTAATGAGACTGGCGTTGTCGGATACAAAGTTATTTCAAACTGCCGATCACCCTGTAAGGCAGTATATCAATCGCTTAGGTGAGCTAGGTCTGAAAATAACAGATCCTGAAGAAAGGGGTTTTGATAAAATCAAGGAATCTGTAGATGAACTGTTAGAGAGCTTTGATTCCAATAATAATATATACGGTGAACTGCTTAGTGGCCTCGATACTTTTATAAATACGTCTAACTATTCCTCATTAGTGGTTGATGACGGTTTATCTAGCGAAGATTTTCAGGTGGAGAATCAAAACCGAGCTGCCCTAGACTTTTTAACAAAACAGCACGCAATGCTAGAGAATGAGCTCGTTTTTCATAAGTTTTTAAAAGTAGTCTGGGGAGCCGTTTTATCTCGAATATCAATGAGTATAGGTGTTGATTCCAATGCTTGGAATGAGGCCACTGGCCTCTATACCGTGATCATTCAAAGCACTCAGATGGAAAGTGGCATAGAGGGTAAGCGCCAGATATTAAGAAAATTGCCGAAAATAATGATAGGCGTGCGGAAAACCTTTGATGATTACCAATTAAATGATGATGTCAGGAACTCGCTGCTGGATCAAATGATGTTTATTCATCTTAATATTATTCGCGGAATCGACGGGAAAAATATTGTTGATGAGGCAAATACGGCTAACTCCTTAACCACGGCAATGGCGCAAGATTCCATTGCTAGCACAGATAGTCAGAATATTAATAACATAAATAAAAATACAACGACTAGTCCAAATGCAGTGGAAGATCAGGTTGCTCCCATTAGCGATCTGAGCAATGCCTACAAGCACTGCCTTTCAACCACTAAAGAGATCGATTTTGGTGAATCGGTTGATATCGATGTGCTGGTTGATCGTTGGGAAGAGGGGGATAAGCCAGATGACCGTGCTGTTTTCCGGGTTGATGATAAAGTTACCCCTGTTGAATTTAAACAAAGCTCCAATAGGCGTGTTGGATTGAAGGAGGACAACAAGGTAATCGTGGCTAGAGAAGATAAGGCTAATCTGATACGAGAAACATTTTTGCAGGTTGGTCGAATGGTCGTAGGTTCCTTAATAGAATGTGAAGAAGAGGGTGTAAGTGTTCGTTATCAGCTTACGCACAAGTCCACTATTTTTGGTAAGTATACATTTAATGATTTTAAACGACGAAAAACATGGCTCCTAACGAAGCCAGAGTTAGTGATGGAGTTAGCAAGAGGGCGAGCAAAAGCGATTTCTGCTCCCAAGCTTTTTGATGACACGTTGGAAAGTGTGGTAACCCAATTGCAGGCCCAAAGAATGTAAAGTAACTCAATGCCTAAAAGGTATCCAGATTTTAGATTATGATAACAGAGTAGTTACACCCTCATGCAATGTTGTGTATAAATGACACAGCCTTGTTGGAATCAACCAGTCTGCGTCATTTTAGAGACTAATTTTCAGATTTAGACTTCAGCAACATTGAGCCAAGTGTCATGCTTATTACAAACGCTCAAAACGTGAATTCGCCCACTGTATTCACCAAGGGAAAACTGGGAAACTGGTGATTTATCTTTCGTCGGGTCAAACATTTTTTCGTTAATGAACTCAAATTTATCATTGAGGACAATGTGTTTCGTTATGTAATGTTCATACCCGCTCATGCCATGAGAAGTCACCACTTCAATCTGAGTGCCCGAGGTTCCTTTTGAAACTGAAATATTAGGAAGATGTCCTCCCACCTTTTTACTCCACCTACCCGGCGCATCTTTAGTGTAATAGAGTCCACCGGCCATGGCCATGCTAGGAGTTGATGCCAAAACCGTTTTGGGTACTATAATTGAAGTTACAGCGCCTAATGCCGATAAACGAATAAAACCTCTGCGTTCCATAATGAGTCTCTTGAATGATTTATGTGCATCCCTTTGTTGGCGGTGGAGATGTGACACCGTATTATTTCACTTGAGCAGTATAGCTATGTTAGTGATTTATGGTAAGTGAGGAGGTGCTGATATTGGAGGGACTAAACTGGTTTTACGGTAGTCTGTGACAGCTTTAGTTGAGTTAACTCACTGTTGGGTAGTCGCTTTATCTAGGCCTTCTAGGATTGACTTATTTTCTATACAAGAGTAAACAGTAAAAATATTGTGAGGTCATCTAAATATCTTAATAAACAAAGGTCTATGAGTATTTTCCAATTAACAAATGAGTCTGAAACAGGCAACTTAGTTATGCTCGTTTTTT